>JAFTPO010000057.1 GCA_017463225.1 Lachnospiraceae bacterium
GTGAAGAGGCAGTTAAGACCATAGATGGGCTGATGTATCTGGATAGCTATATCAATGCTGATGGCAAGGTTTATGTATTGGGAGGTACTAATTCAGGATTTTCAGTTTACACCTTCGATAGCATAACCGGCTGGACTCAGGTGGGAAGCACGGTGTCTATGTCCGGTGGATATTATCAGCTTATTCAGGCTGGGGATACTCTCTATGTGGGCGGAGTTGATTTTAATCAGAGCAGGGCGGTTTTGTACAGCTATGGCTCCCATTGGACTAAGGTATTTACCTCCACCTATGAGGCAAATGAGCTTAGCCTGGATGCTTATGACGGTAAGGTGTATATGGCTTATCCAAATATGAGTGGAAGCTCTATGTATTGTCAGAGCTATAGTCCATCCGGCTCTCATGATTATGGCGTAGTAGGTACCGGTTCCTACGTGGCTAATCCTTGTGTGTCGGTGTATGGCGGGAATCCGGTGGTGTCTTATAGAGATGCATTTGCCGGAGGTGATTTAGGCGTTATGATGTATTCTCAGAGTGATGACAGCTGGACTGATTTGGGTCAGGGTAAGACCGTTTCCAACTTTACTATGAAGCTGTCGGGAGATATGCTTTATCTGGTTACAAATGGCGACGGTGAGTCTGATTACAGTGCCAGCAATGTATTTGCCATGGATTTGGCAGCTGCTACCAAGACTTGGACTCAGGTCGGTGATACATACATAAGCACCAGCGCCACACCTCTTACTATGTGCTTCTCTGAAGATGAGCCTTATCTTATCTATCAGGATGGCAGTATTAACGAAACCTATGTTAAGAGTCTGGCAAATAATAGCTGGACTATGGTGGGAACTAAGGTTGCCTCCAGCTATGTGAATGACATTTCCTGTTTCGTGAATAAGGATAAGATTTGCGTGGTTTATGGAGACTCTAATTCAGGAAATATTTTTATAAAGACTCATGATATTCCAAATGTTGTAGATGTGACAGCGGTGGAGCTGTCTGATGAGCTGATTTCTCTAGAGCTTGGAGTGGATACTGAGGCGACGTTGTCTGCAACAGTTACTCCTGCGGATGCAACTAATCCATCAGTGTACTGGTCTTCCAGTGACCCGGATATTGCCACAGTTGACACCACAGGAAAGGTAACAGCAGTGGCGGTTGGTCAGGCTACCATCAAGGTTGTCACACTGGATGGTGGTTTGTCTGACGAATGTGTTGTGGAGGTTTGGGATACCTACGATGCACCGTCAGCGCCGGTTGTAGACAGTAAGACAAGTACGTCGGTGACATTGAAGACAGTTGCCGGATGTCAGTATTCAAAGGACGGAAAGACCTGGCAGGATTCAAATGTATTCAGCGGATTGAAGGCTAATACAGAGTATACATTTTATGCTAAGAAGGCGGCCAGTGGATATTACAAGGAGAGTGTGGCAAGTGCAGGAACTAAGGTGACTACATCACCTGTAGCTGTAACTGGTATAACTCTGGATAAGTCTACTGTGAAGCTAGAGATGGGAGTTGCGGAGAGTGTTCAGTTAAGTGCAACCGTGGCTCCAAGTGATGCAACAAATAAGTCAGTTACATGGACTTCAAATAATACTTCAGTAGCAAAGGTTGACACCACAGGAAAGGTAACAGCAGTGGCAGCAGGAAAGGCTACCATAACAGTTAAGACTGTGGATGGTGGATTCACTAAGACCTGCGTTGTGGAGGTTTGGGATACTTATGCTACACCGTCAGCGCCGGTTGTAGACAGTAAGACCAGTACATCGGTGACATTACAGGCGATTGCGGGATGCCAGTATTCAAAGGACGGAAAGACCTGGCAGGATTCAAATGTATTCAGCGGATTGAAGGCTAATACAGAGTATACATTTTATGTGAAGAAGGCGGCCAGTGGATATTACAAGGAGAGTGCAGCGAGTGAAGGAACTAAGGTGAAAACTGAGAAGGAGCCGACAACGGAGGCACCGACAACCCAGGAGCCAACCTCCGAGGCACCAACAACTGAAGAGCCAACCACCCAGGAACCTACGACTGAAGCACCAACAACTCAGGAGCCAACAACAGAAGCACCTACTACAGAGGAACCTGAGGAGGATGTTTTCGTAGCGCCAGAGATAGATGTTTATTATCGCACTCATATCCAGAATGTAGGCTGGGAGGGTACAGAAAGTAACATCAAGTCCTGGAAGAAGGACGGTGTAATGTCAGGAACCAGCGGACGTGCTCTTAGACTTGAGGGTATAAACATAGTGGTTACACCTGAGACTACATGTCCGGAATTAGATTTAGGAATTCAGTACACCACTCACTGTCAGGATTATGGCTGGTTGCCATGGTCAGCAGATGGCGAGATGAACGGAACAGAAGGAGAGTCCAAGAGATTAGAGGCTATAGAGATTCAGCTTACAGGAGCTCATAAGGATTTATACGACGTTTATTATAGAGTACATGCTCAGGACTTTGGCTGGCTTGGCTGGGCGAAGAATGGTGAACCATCCGGAACGGCTGGTAAGGCAAAAAGACTTGAGGGAATCCAGATTCAGGTTGTTAAGAAGGGTACGACTCCGAATTGGAATGCCGGTGGAATAGTATCAGATTACAGCTTAGCATTTTATGCTGCGGCAGGAAGCTCACCTGTAGTAAACTATCCAAATACATCTAACCAGAATCCGGTAATACCTGGTACAGACGTTCCAAACGTAGTATACAAGACTCATGTACAAAATGACGGCTGGCAGCGTTGGAGATATAACGGCCAGATGTCCGGAACCAGTGGCAGAGCCCTTAGACTTGAAGGCATTAGAATCAATCTTTCGAACAAGCCATGTGATGGTGGTATAGTATATACAACCCATGTTCAAAATATTGGATGGCAAGGCAATATCAATGATCCAACCACTTGGATGTCAAATGGTGTTATGTCTGGAACCAGTGGACGTTCCTTAAGACTTGAAGCTATATGCATCCAGCTTACAGGTGAGATGGCAGATAAGTATGACGTATACTACCGAGTGCACGCTCAGGATTACGGCTGGCTAGGCTGGGCTAAGAATGGAGCCCCTGCAGGAACAGCGGGATATTCTAAGAGGCTTGAGGGTATACAGATAGTTCTTGTTAAGAAAGGTGGTTCGGCACCAGCTAATAACTATGGTGGAATAGTACCAAATGATTCTAGAGAATACATAGAAAACAAATAGTTTAAGATTATAAATAGCAGCTATGGTTGAAACGATACAAACCATAGCTGCTTATTATTATGTAAAAATGATAATTATTATCAATATTTCTCTAGACATTAGTAATTTAAGGTGTTATCATATCTATATGAATAATTAATAACAAATTTTACAGTTGCTCATATAATATAATAAATACGACTGCTTATACAGAGATAAGTCTTGTGTAAAAAATCGAGAGGAGGAAGCTATGAAGGAAGTATTAATTGCAATATGGATACCATTTTTAGGAACTATGCTTGGTTCGGCGTGTGTGTTCTTTATGAAGGGAGCACTTAATGATAAGGTGCAAAAGGCTCTTTCGGGATTTGCAGGTGGTGTAATGATAGCTGCATCGGTGTGGTCATTACTTATTCCGGCTATTAATATGTCGGAGGAAGCCGGTAAAGGGAAGCTAAGCTTTGTGCCGGCGGCAGTGGGTTTGCTATTGGGCGTTTTTTTCTTATTATTACTGGATAAAATTATTCCTCACTTACATGTTCACGATGAGCAGGCTGAAGGGCCTAAGGTTAATCTGAAAAAGTCAACTATGCTTATATTAGCGGTGACATTACATAATATTCCGGAGGGAATGGCTGTAGGAGTTACGTTTGCAGGAATGTTGTCAGGTGAGGCTAATATAACATTTATGGGAGCTATGGCTTTGACATTAGGTATAGCTATGCAGAATTTCCCTGAAGGTGCTATAATATCTATGCCGGTATGCGCCGCTGGTTCAGGAAAGAAAAATGCGTTTTTGTATGGAACCTTATCCGGTGTGGTGGAACCTTTGGGAGCTCTGCTTACAATTTGGCTTTCGGGATATCTGTTAGGCGCTATGCCTTATCTTTTGGCATTTGCTGCGGGAGCTATGATATACGTTGTTGTGGAGGAGCTTATACCTGAGTCCGCAGCGGGAGAGCACTCTAATATAGGAACTATAGGATTTTCAATAGGCTTTGTTATGATGATGATTCTCGATGTAGCACTAGGATAAAAACGTGCAACAGGTGGAGCGTTTAAAAGATGTCACATAGGAGATAATATATATAATAGGAGGGTTGCTTATGGATAAGAATGTAATGAACAAGCTGAGCTATGGAATATTTGTGTGTACAGCTAAGGAGGGGGATAAGGATAATGGTTGTATAATCAATACGGTTACACAGCTTACCACAACTCCGAATGTTGTAAGTATTGCAGTTAATAAGGCGAATTATACCCATGATATGATAGTGAGAACTAGAGAATTCAATGTTTCAGTAATTAATGAAGACGGAGAATTCGAGATGATTAAGCAGTTCGGTTTTCAGTCAGGAAAGGATGTAGATAAATTCTCACCGGAGTCAGGGCATTGGATGGAGGAGAATAAGTCTGAGTGTAAGAGAGCTGCTAATGGAATTATGTATATTACCAAAGGTGTTAATTCCTATATATCCTGTAAGGTTAAGGAAAGCATGGATTTGGGCACACACACTTTATTCATATGTGAGGTAACTGATGGAGAAATCTTAAATGATGTGCCTTCTGCAACCTATGCATATTATCATCAGCATATCAAGACTCAGGTTGAGCAGGTAGGGACAACTGCTGATGGTAAAGCAGTTTGGAAGTGTAAAATCTGTGGATACGTATATGAAGGAGATCCAATTCCGGATGATTTTATATGTCCATGGTGTAAACACCCATCTGATGATTTTGAGCGAGTTTTTCAACTTTAGAGGAAAAAAGGAATGCATTGTTAAAGTGCATTCCTTTTTTAGTGTGATTATATACTATATTATATAAAATACAACCAAAACTCCCAAAAACAGAAGGTTAACAATAGTAAACCTTATCATATACATCTTCTGATTGCTACCGCTGATTTTACAGTAAAACTTATAGGAGATTAGGCTGGCCATAGAAGCAATTATAGTTCCTAAGCCACCTAGGTTGGTTCCTATGATAAGTCCCTTAAGGTTAGTGGTAAAGCCGGAGAGTAGCATGGCTGCAGGAACGTTACTTACAACCTGGCTGGCTGCTATTGACACATATACCTCTCTGCCGGATACCAGATGGGCCAGAAAATCACTTATAGCCGGGATGTTTTTCATATTTCCTATGAATACGAAGAAGGCTACGAAGGTAAGTAATAGGATATAGTCTGCTTTTAGTAACAATCTTCTGTCCATAGCCAACACAACAAGAATTACTATGACAAGCATAGCCCGATAATCTATCACATAGAGTACTGTTAATATGCATAGAACGAATAAAGTGACGTAAACAAACAGGGAACGTATATTAAGCTTGCTTTTAGGCAGAGTGTCTGAAGCCACACCAAATGGCTTCTTGTCTATAAGCATTACAGCAAGCACCAGCATAACGTAGGATAGGGCTGTGTAAGGAAGCATAAGCTTTAAGAATTCACTTATACCCATACCTGTTATGGAATACAGATAAAGGTTTTGTGGATTGCCTATAGGTGTGAACATACTGCCCAGATTTGCTGCTACTGTTTCTAAGATGATTAGATAGATGCTGAATCTGGAGTCGTCCACCAGTGCTAGTACCATGATGGTAAATGGTACGAAGGTTATGAGGGCGACATCATTGGTTATCAGCATACTGCTAAAGAAACATAGGCTAACCAACATCAAAGCTAAAGAACGCTTGCTTTTTACCCTTTTTACTATAAGAGAAACCATGCCATCGAAGAGTCCGCAGCATTTTAAACCTTGAACCACCAGCATAAGACCAAGGAGTAAGGCTAAGGTTCTAAAGTCAATATAGCCTATGTAATCCTTGTTTGGAGTTACAATAAATGCTGAGATAATTGCTAATATCATAGCTATAGAGAATACTATTTCATCCTTTATAAATCTTAATATTTTATCTTTGAGTTCCATAAATCTTTACTCCAATCTCAAAAAAGACCTCTCATAGGGGGAGTCCCATAAGAGGTCAGTATAGTTAAAATTTTTCAAAATAATTCTTGATGGCATTAAAGCTTTCATCGCTTATATGATGCTCCATACCACAGGCATCCTCGTAGGCAACCTCCTTGCTTACACCCAGCTTCATAAGTATCTGAGCAAGCATCTCATGTCTGGCGTCTATACGACTGGCAATTTCCATACCTGTGTTTGTAAGTGTGATGTGACCGTCTGAATCTACGTCAATATATCCGTTAAGTCTAAGATTCTTAAGGTATACACTTACACTAGGCTTAGAGTAGCCGAGATGGTGAACTACATCTATAGAACGGACAAATTCCTTGGTTTTGCTAAGGTGTAAAATTGCCTCAAGATAGTCCTCGGCAGATTCCTGTATCTTCATAACAATCCCCCTGTCATTAATCTAATAATAAACTATTGCAATTATATCATATATTATTTCAAAAACCTACATAAAATTTTCAGCTTCTAATTCTTAAAACAGCTCTATTGCATTTGTTATCCGTATTTTTTAGGCGATGTGATATTTCAAATATTAGATGGAAAATTCCAGCTGTATGTGATACAATATATTATCTATGATTAATTAGAGGTGTAATTCATGAGATACATAAGAGACAATATAATAAAATGTAAAAAGATATTTCTTGTTACGGTAATACTTGGATTAGCATTTTGCCTGATAGGCTGTAAGGAGGAAAAAAAGCAGCTTACCTTCGGCGATAATCAGCTGGTACTGTTAACCAGTACCCCTAAGGGTCAGTCTGAAACCTATCAGATGTATACTATGAACATTATGATATACGCAAATGGTACCGTAGAGATTTACGCCAGTGACTTTGCAAGGTGGTTTGGATATGAGGAGATTCCGGTAAGCACAATTTATCTGACTGATGAAGAGATTCAGGAGATTAAGGATATTATAGTTGCTCAAGATATATATAACCTTAGGGAAAATGTGGGCAACAAGGATGGAATCTCAGGAACTGATAAGTACATAACAGTATATTCTGCCACTGACAGTCATACGACAGGTGGTACAAGCGTGTCAAACAGACAGTTTGTGAGAGCCTATGATGGTATCTATGAATATGTGAGAGAAGAATGCTTTAATTATATAGGCCAGATAGAGAAAACACAGATTGATGGATATAATGCCTATCAAAGCAGAAGTGTATACATTGCAGATGATGTGGACAATCATGTGTTTAGTGGAAGTGATATAAACAATGTGTATGTGGATCAGGATAAAGTGGCTGAGGGCCAGTATTATGTGGTTATAGAGCTGGACAGCTATTCTAAAGAAAAGCTTACGCAGCTTAGTATGAATGCAGAAGATAATATAGTTATCCTCACCCTGTATATTAATGATACTATGAAGTCAAAAATTACCATAGATAGCTTTATAGGAGATGGAAAGCTTTATATTGAATGTGGAACCATCCAAGATGCAGACAAACTCTGTCAGGAATTGGATGATAATATGAACTAAGAAATGTGTATTTAGTTTAAGACATATATGTGAAAGGAAAGTGGGAATATGAGTAAGTTAAAGGCGGTAATATTAGCAGCAGGAAAGGGAACCAGAATGAATTCAGACCTTCCTAAGGTTATACATAAGTGTATGGACCAGCCTATGGTTCACTATGTAATCAAGGCGGCTAAGGATGCAGGAGCGTCAGAGGTTTGCGTTATAGTTGGCTATAAGTCAGGGGATGTTAAGGCTGCTATATATGATGTGGTTGAGTATGCGGTCCAGACTGAGCAGTTGGGTACAGGACATGCAGTAAAGTGTGCTAAGGATTTTATTGGAACTGAGGGAGATACTATAGTATTGTGTGGAGATACTCCACTTATAACAGGTGACACACTTAAGGCTCTTGTGGATACTCACAAGAAGGAGGCAAATGGTGTAACAGTGCTTTCTGCCATAGTAGAGGATTCTACAGGATACGGAAGAATAGTGAGAGATGCCGATGGCAATTTCACTAAGATTGTGGAACAAAAGGATGGAACTTATGAGGAGCTTCAGATTAAGGAGATTAATTCCGGTATGTATATATTTAACTCAGAGGCTCTTTCGGCAAGCCTGGAACTTCTTAGTAATGACAATGCAGCCGGAGAGTACTATCTCACAGATACTATAGCACTTATTAAGAAGATTGGACTTAAGACCTCAGCTATGGCAGTTATGGGAGATACCGTAAATGAGATTAAGGGAGTTAATACCTTAGACCAGCTTGCTGAGGCAGAGGAGATTATGAAGGCCAGACAGTAGTCTGAATAAGCTGTTACAGGATGTAATATAAAGGATTGGAACGATGAAGATTATAGTTGGTTTGGGAAATCCTACAGATAAGTACAAGGGAACAAGACATAATGTGGGATTCTCTGTTATATATAGTATAAGTGACACCTATGGTATAGCGGTGGACACAAAAAAGCACAAGGCTCTTATAGGAAAGGGGATTATAGAAGGTGAGAAGGTTATTCTTGCTATGCCTCAGACTTATATGAATCTAAGTGGTGAAAGTGTTAGGGAGTTACTTGATTACTATAAGTGTGATGAGCAGGATTTGATAGTAATCTACGATGATATAAGCCTTGATGTGGGTAAGCTTAGAATAAGGAAAAAGGGAAGTGCCGGAGGTCATAATGGTATCAAAAATATCATTGCACACATAGGTACTCAGGAATTTGCAAGAGTGAAGGTTGGTGTAGGTGAGAAACCACCTAGGATGGATTTGGCAGACTATGTGCTGGGACATTTTTCTAAGGAGGAGCAGCCTGTTATAAGAGATGCATCAGAGCTTGCAACTAAGGCTGTAGCTACCATCATATCTGATGGCGCAGATGCTGCTATGAACAAGTACAATTAATATAGATAGTGGAGGGCTTTTATGCAGGCCATATTAAATGCATTTAAGGAGCACCAGGGCTTTAAACAAGCTGTGGAGGCTATGGAGTCAGGCAATTATCCAGTCAATATCTGGGGAATGGATGAAAGACTTAATCCCTTGCTGATACAGGCTATAGGTGGTGACAGTAAAGTTAAGCTTATAGTTACTCACAGTGAGAGGAGAGCCAGACAGATAGAGGAGGATTACCGCTTTTATGACAAAAGGGTAGCCTACTATCCGGCTAAGGATTTGCTGTTTTACTATGCTGACATCCATGGCAATGCAACCACAAGAAGCAGACTTGATATAATGAAGGAAATCATATCTGGTGAAAGTATAACTGTAATCACCACAATAGATGGACTTATGGACAAGATACCTAATCCGGAGCATATCAAGGAAAATGTGATAGATATAAGGCAGGGAGATACCATAGATATGGGGGTGCTTTCGGCCAAGCTTGTGGGTCTGGGCTATGAGAAAATTTCATCAGTGGTAGAGGAACCAGGACAGTTTTCTGTAAGGGGAGGAATTATTGACATATTCCCACTTACTGAAGAGTGTCCTTATCGTATTGAGCTGTGGGGTGATGATATTGACTCTATCAGAACCTTCGACCCGGAAAGTCAGAGATCCATAGAGGATTGCAAGCAGATGTGTATATATCCGGCGGTGGAGATGGCTTTATCGGATGAGATGATAGAGAAGGGCTTAGAGAAGATTGAAGAAGAGCTAAAAGTTCAGTCGGCCAAGCTTAAGAGTGAATTTAGAACAGAGCAGTATGCAAGACTTAACCGCATGGTGGAAAATATTAAGGAAGAGCTAAAGGAGTTTAACTCTACCACAGGACTTGACAGCTTAGTAGAGTATTTTTTTGAAGATACAGTGTCCTTCTTGGATTATATTCCTAAGGATAGCTTTATATTTATAGACGAGCCGGGAAAGGTGTACGATAAGGCTGTTATTTATACTATGCACATAGGCGAGTCTATGAAGGATAGATTGATGGGTGGATATGTGCTTCCGACACAGGCCAATATATTATACGATGGAAAACATATCGTAGGCAGATTGGCAGGGGGTAAGTGTGTGCTTATGAGTGCCCTGTATAAGAGAGCCGGGGTGTGGGGAGAGAAGCAGGAGATAAATATTAATTCCAGAAGTATCATAAGCTACAAGAATAGCTTTGACTCTCTGGCTAAGGATATTGCCTCCTACAAGAAGAAGGGGTATAAGACCATAATATTGTCTCCTTCTGCAACCAGAGGAAAGAGAATCGCCGGTGATTTAAGAGATTATGAGTTAGAGGTTTACTTCACCGAGAAAACCGATAGAACTATGCAGCCTAAGGAAGCAATGGTCACTGTGGGCAGAATAGAGGCAGGCTTTGAGATTCCTGATGCCAAGCTGGTGGTAATAGGCGAGGGAGATATATTTACAGATAAGGAGCTTAAGAAGAGAAAGAAGCTTCCGAAGTTCCAGGGAGATAAGATTAACAGCTTCGCAGATGTGTCTGTGGGAGATTATGTTGTTCATCAGAATCACGGAGTGGGTATCTACAAGGGTATCCAGGGTGTGGAGACAGATGGAAAATTAAGAGATTATATTACTATAGAATACGACAAGGGTAGTCAGCTGTTTATACCTGTAGAGCAGCTTGATATGATAGGTAAATTCTCAGGCAAGGAGGGAGCTAAGCCAAAGCTAAATAAGCTGGGTGGTACTGAGTGGCAGAAGGTAAGGCAGAGAGTTCGCGACCATGTGGATGATATAGCCAAGGAGCTTATAGAGCTTTATGCCATAAGAGAGAGCAGCCGAGGCTTTGCGTATTCTGAGGATAGTGTATGGCAGACAGAATTTGAGGAGATGTTCCCTTACGAGGAGACCTTAGACCAGCAGAAGGCCATAGACGATACCAAGGCAGATATGGAAAGTGGAAAGATTATGGACAGACTTGTCTGTGGTGATGTTGGCTTCGGCAAGACTGAGGTGGCTATAAGAGCCGCATTTAAGGCAGTGCAGGATAATAAACAGGTGGCATATCTGGTTCCTACCACCATATTGGCAGAGCAGCATTACAATACCTTCTGTGACAGAATGAAAGATTTTCCTATAAATGTCAGGATGTTGTCCAGATTTTGCTCCAGAAAGGAGATTAACGAGACCATTAAGCAGCTTAAGGAGGGCTTGGTGGATATCGTTATAGGAACCCATAGAATACTGTCTAAGGATGTGACATTTAAGAGTCTGGGACTTCTTATAATAGATGAGGAACAGCGCTTTGGTGTGAAGCACAAGGAGCAGATAAAACAGATGAAGAAAACTGTGGATGTGCTTACCCTTACAGCTACACCTATACCTAGAACTCTTCATATGAGTATGGTTGGCTTGAGAGACATAAGCCTTTTAGAGGAGGCTCCTGTGGATAGGATGCCTATCCAGACCTATGTTATGGAGTATGACTTAGGCTTTGTTAAGGAGGCTATAAATAGAGAACTGGCTAGAAATGGTCAGGTGTATTACGTTTACAATAGAGTAAATACCATAGCAGATATCACTGCTGATTTACGAGGTGTGCTACCGGATGCCAATATAGAGTTTGCTCACGGAAAGATGAACGAGCGTGAGCTAGAGGACATTATGCACAGGTTTATCAAGAAGGAGATAGATGTGCTGGTGTCAACCACTATCATAGAGACAGGTTTAGATATTCCAAATGTAAATACCATAATCATCCACGACGCGGATAAATTTGGATTGTCCCAGCTGTATCAGCTTAGAGGACGAGTTGGAAGATCTAACAGAAGTGCATACGCATTCCTTATGTACAAGAGAGATAAGCTTATAAAGGAAACTGCGGAGAAGAGACTTAAGGCCATACGCGAGTTTACAGACTTAGGTTCAGGCTACAAGATATCTATGAGGGATCTTGAGATAAGAGGAGCAGGTAACCTTTTGGGCCAGGAGCAGTCCGGAAATATAGAGGCGGTGGGATATGACCTATACTGCAAGATGTTAGGTAGTGCCATAAAGAAGCTGTCAGGAAAGGGAGAAAAGGCGGACTTTGCTCCTTCTATAGAGCTTCCGCTTGATGCCAATATTCCTGAAAAATATGTGAAAAATGAGTACTTAAAGCTTGACTTATATAGGAGAATCTCTAAAATAGAAAGTCAGGAAGGGGTAGATGACATATTAGAGGAGGTAAGGGATCGATTTGGTGAGCCCCCAAAGGCCTTTATGAGACTGCTTAAGGTTGCCTGCCTTAAAGCACAGGCTCACAGCGCTTACGTCACTGAGGTAAGACTGCTGGGAGATGAGCTATCCCTTAAGCTTTGGAAGGAAGCTCCTGTTCAGGTTGAGTGTATAGATTCATTTATGAAATCTATAAATGGTATAAGATATGTAGGTGGCGAGCAGCCCGGGTTTAAGATTAAACTAAATACCAGAGAGCAGGATGAGATTATAGATATTGCAGGTGATATCCTGGATAAGCTACAGGAGCTTACCAAGGAGGAAATTAAGGAGGAGAAATCATGAATAGGAGATTAAGCTTTAAGCTACACGCCAGATTGCTGGCTATAATGCTGGTTTTTGTGCTTGTGCTTTCAGGCTGTAATCAGAATAAGAAGCCGGAACCAACTGATACAAAGTCCAGTGTAGTGTTTCAGTTTGGCGATAACATTGTAACTCTTGGAGAGGTATATATATACGCCCAGACAGTAGGAGAACGCTATGAGAGACAGTATGGAGAGGATGTATGGTCTCTGTCTATAGACGGAGAGGATGGGGAGAAGGTCCCTATGACCGACATCGTTAAGGAGGAAGTGGTAAATGAGATAGTCCGTGTGAAGTCTATGGTGGCTCATGCGGGAGAATATGACATTACCCTTTCAGAGACCGAGAAGAATATGATTACCGAGGAGGCCACTGTATTCTACGAAGGCCTTACAGACCAGGATATAGCTGATATGGAGCTTTCATACGAGAAGGTATACAAGGTTATGGAGGAGAATACCATAGCTAACAAGGTTAAGTCCAAGGTTTTGGCGGATACGCCTATTGAGGTGTCTGATGAGAAGGCAAGGATGACAACCTTCTATGATATGTATTTTCAGTGCTATACCATAAATGCTGACGGAGTTGTAAAGCCATATTCTGCAGAGGATAAGAAAATACAGTATGAAAATGCGTTACAGGCTTGCTCTACACTGGCAACAGCTTCTATAGACGGAGACCGTGAGGCGGGAGATATTGAAAAGCTGGCAGAGTATTATAACCTGGAGAATGCAAAGGAACAGACTATGTCTCCGGAGGCCATATATGAAACCTATGGAGAGGATGTTTACAACCTATTATACTCTATGAAGAATGGAGATTACTCTACAGTAGTAGAGACTGAATATGGATACCACGTGTTCCAGATGATATCCCTTACAGACCAGAAGGCAACAAATTCTCGTAAGGAGATTATTAGAGAGGAGCTTATAGTTGAGGCTATGGACAATCGTCTTAACGCCTGGAGAATATCCATAGACAGTGATTTTTCTTATGAGGAATCGGTGGATATGACAGTGTATGATAGAATAGTTTTTAGATAAGAAAAATGCGCAGAAAGTTAATCCTGCGCATTTTCTATTAGTGACTTCCTGTGGAACCAAATCCGCCGGCTCCACGCTCTGTGTCATCTAAGCTGTCTACAGTGTTGAACACAGCTGCAATGTATGGAGTGATAACAAGCTGTGCAATACGCTCGTTAGGGTCGATGGATGCCGGTACAAGAGAGTGGTTGTGAAGGGCAACCATAACCTCTCCACGGTAGTCGGAATCAACAACTCCTACCTTGTTGGCTGGGGCAAGACCTCTCTTGCTGGCAAGACCACTTCTAGCGTAGATAAGACCTGCGTAGCCTATAGGTAGCTCCATAGCAAGGCCTGTAGGAATAAGCTTTGTTTCACCTGGCTGAATGGTGATTGCCTCAGGGATGCAGGCATAGAGGTCAGCTCCTGCTGCATACTCTGATCCATAGGTTGGTATAGTTGCATTCTCGTTAAGCTTTTTAATATTAACCGGTATGTTTGTAATCATTTTCTTGTTCCTTTCATTAATCTATATAGTATCATTTTCGTTCCAAAGAACTATTTCCTTAGATTCTAAAGATTTTTTTACATCGATAATCCTCTGGTTAGATGAGCCTCTAAATCGAAGTGATAAATTCTTTTTGTCCTTTTCAAATCTGCCATCTACCAGAATATCTATATAGCTAAGAATTTCTCTTGTTTCAGGCCATTTTTCCATCATGGTATCTCTGATATCCTTATCGAAGAGATAACCGGACCAGCACCAGATATCCTTATCAGGATAGGTTTCCTTGATTTTTCTAAGTAGTGGAAGGATTCCCTGCTGGTTTGTGAATTCAAAGGGTTCTCCACCCAGAAGGGAAAAGCCTTTGATATGACTTTGTGACATAAGCTCTATTATGGTATCTATTTCCTTCTCGCCAAATAGCTTACCATAGTTAAAATCCCATGTCTCCTTGTTAAAGCAGTCCTCGCAGTGGTGACTACAGCCTGACACGAAGAGTGAAACTCTTACTCCGGGGCCGTTGGCCACATCGATGCTTTTTATATCTGCATAATTCATTTTTTTATCCTCATATATTTAGATAATGGAGTAGGTGTTTGCCTACTCCATTGTAGTTTAGTATTAGTTTAATTACAGGTGAAGAGTACGTTGTTTAATTTCCTTAGTTTTACCTACATTCCAGAAATTCTCTCCAAGGTATCCACATGTACGTCTAGTAACGTTCATCTTTGTGTGCTCCTTGTTACCACACTGTGGGCACTCCCACTCGTTGTTGTCGTTTATGATAATCTCTCCGTCGTAATCACATACATGACAATAGTCTGACTTAGTGTTGAACTCAGCATACTGGATGTTGTCATAGATGAATCTTACAACCTCTTCGAGAGCCTCAAGATTATGTCTCATATTTGGAATCTCAACGTAGGAGATTGCACCACCTGATGAAATAGTCTGGAACTGACTCTCAAATCTAAACTTGCTAAATGCATCTATCTTCTCACGAACATCTACGTGGTAAGAGTTAGTGTAGTAGCCCTTGTCTGTTACATCTTCAACTGTACCGAACTTCTCCTGGTCGATACGTGCAAAACGGTAGCAAAGTGACTCGGCAGGAGTACCATATAAACCAAAGCCAAGACCAGTTTCCTTCTTCCACTTCTCGCAAGATTCTCTAAGCTTTTTCATAACCTTAACAGCAAATTCTTCACCACCCTGCTCAGTGTGACTGAAGCCTGTCATAAGCTTGGTAACTTCATATAAACCGATATATCCAAGGGAAATAGTAGAGTAGCCATCATGGAGAAGCTTATCTATCTTTTCTCCCTTCTTAAGTCTTGCAATAGCTCCGTACTGCCAGTGAACCGGACTTACGTCAGAGGTAATTCCCTCAAGTGCATTGTGTCTACACATAAGAGCCTCGTAGCAAAGCTGAAGTCTCTCATCTAAGAGCTTCCAGAACTTATCCTGGTCACCCTTTGCGATAAGACCAATCTGTGGAAGGTTAAGACTTACAACACCCTGGTTGAAACGTCCCTCCCATTTATAATTACCGTTCTCATCCTTCCAAGGAGAGAGGAATGAACGACATCCCATACATGAGAAAACATTGCCCTCATAGTTCTCGCGCATCTTCTTTGCTGAGATATAGTCAGGGTAAAGTCTCTTAGCTGAACACTTAACAGCAAGCTTTGTGATGTAATCATACTTGCCACCCTTTAAGCAGTTATGCTCATCTAATACGTAGATAAGTTTAGGGAAGGCAGGTGTTACATAAACACCCTTTTCATTCTTAATACCCTCAAGTCTCTGGCGGAGAATCTCTTCGATGATGGTAGCATTCTCCTCAACGTACTCATCTCTAGGGTCAAGGTTAAGGAAGAGTGTAACGAATGGGGATTGTCCGTTAGTTGTCATCAGTGTGTTAATCTGATACTGGATAGTCTGCACTCCTGAGCGAAGCTCATCATTAAGTCTATCCTTAGCCATCTTCTCAAGGATTGCATCGTCGATGGTATCGCCGAAATCCTCAACAAGCTTAGTTTTGTATTTGTTGTAGCTCTTTCTTAAGTATTTGCCTAAATGTCTTACGTCTACTGACTGTCCACCGTACTGGCTGCTGGCAACGGATGATATAATCTGAGTCATAACTGTACATGCAACCTGAAAGCTCTTAGGGCTTTCGATAAGCTTTCCGTTCATAACGGTACCGTTGTCAAGCATATCTCCTATATTAATAAGACAGCAGTTAAATATAGGCTGAAGGAAATAGTCTGCATCGTGGAAATGTAAAACTCCTTCGTCATGAGCCTTTGAAATCTTCTCAGGAAGAAGAACTCTTCTGGTAAGATCCTTTGATACCTCACCGGCGATTAAGTCTCTCTGAGTAGATGCTACTGTTGCGTTCTTATTTGAATTCTCCTCCATAACATCCTTATTACGATTCTGGATGAGACTAAGGATGGAATCGTCAGTTGTGTTAGCCTTACGAACCAGCTCTCTGGTGTATCGGTAGATGATATATGTCTTAGCCAGAACGAACTTTCTCTCGTCCATAAGCTTTTGCTCTATAATATCCTGAATGTCCTCTACTAACATTCTGCTACGATTTTTTGCCTCGATACCCTGAACTATCTCTTCGATTTTCTCATCTGAGATTTTCTCGCAAGGCTCTACCTCGGCATTTGCCTTCTGAATGGCGATGATGATTTTTGAACGGTCATAGGTAACGGTATGACCATCTCTTTTGATTACCTTCATGTGTCCTCCCTCTTTCTTTGTACTTTGAAATACGCCCCATAATCTATTATTTCATTACATAAGCCCTCCAATCATTCAGTGTTTAGTGGAAGGCTTAAGTCAGTAATAAATCCGGTAAGTGTTTAATTTAATCGCTTTTTCAAGCAGTGTACTCATTATAGCAAAGCATCTAGGCAATGTAAAGAGGTAAAACACAAAATGTTGTGTTCTAAATAAAAAACAAAACTAGATGTTGCGATTTTTATGTAAACTAAGGTGAGGCATAATTTCCTGAAAGCCTTGATTTATAAGGGTTTTAGAGAGATGAATAATTCTTCACCATATAGTGTCTAACACCGAAAAAAATTATTTTGGGACACTAGATATAGTGTTTTTAACATAATCTGTGTGATTTATATGTGAAAAACACAATTCTTTCTTTATTTTTATAAGAAAATGTGGTATAAAAGTTAAAGTGCCATTAGCATAGGCATATATTAGATTATAATTAGAAGGGAAATGAAACAATGAAAAAGAATTTAAAGAAGCTTGGTATCGTGGTTTCTATTATGGTCAGTATGGTATTTACCACAGCTTGTGGAGACAAGAAGATAGATCAAAAGGCAGTTGATGCTATGGTTGATAAGTATTCTGCATACTGTACATTAGGTGAGTACAAGGGTGTAGAGTATGAGGAGGTTAAGACTGAGATAACAGATGAGGATGTTCAGTATCAGGTTGACAGTCTTCTTGAGAGATATGCAACAAGTACAGAGATTACCACAGGAACAGTTGCTGATGGAGATACTGTAAATATTGATTATGCCGGAAGAATAGAGGGAGAACTTTTCGATGGAGGTTCAGCCCAGGGAACAGAGCTTATCTTAGGCTCAGGTATGTTTATTCCTGGCTTTGAGGAGCAGATAATGGGTCACGAGATTGGAGAGACTTTTGATATCAATGTTGAGTTTCCTGAAGATTATACTGCTGAGTTAGCCGGAAAGGTGGCAGTGTTTACTATCACACTTAACAGCAAGGTAGAGAAGACTTATCCTGAGTATAACGATGACTTTGTAGCGGCAAATACAGATCAAAAGACTGTTGCTGAGTATGAGGAGTTTATCCTTAATACTATGAATGAGAACGCAGCAGAGAGTGATGCAAATTATAACAAGTCAGCAGTTATGACTGCAGTTATTGAGGCGTCAACTGTTAATGAGTATCCACAGAAGGAGTCAGAGGAGCTTATTGACGAGACAGTTAAGCAGGTAGAGGTTATGGCAGAAAGTAGTGGTTACGACCTTCAGACTTATGTAACTGTGGTATATGGTATGTCATCAGTGGATGCTTTTAGAGAGTATGTTGGAGAGATAGTTAAGTCATATATGACTGAGAAGATTGTGGTATGTGCCATCGCTAAGGCTGAGAACATTACAGTTACAGATGAGGAGATAGCAGCGTACAAGGTAACTATGATGGAAGACCTTGGAATTACAGATGAAGAAGTATTTTACGAGAACTACACTGATGAGGATGTTGCATATTACGCTTTAGCAGAGAATGTTGTAGAGTATATTCTTGAGAATGCAACACCTGTAGAGGCAACAACTACAGAGGCTGCCCAGTAAGAAAAATAATTAGGATATTATAAGATTATTAATCGAAAATATATGTGAGATGATGATTGACAATTAGAACCCATAAATGTTATGATGCTATAGGCTTAATGCAGCTGTGGCGGAATTGGCATACGCGCATGATTCAGGTTCATGTCCACGTAAGTGGGTTCGGGTTCAAGTCCCGTCAGCTGCACGAAACAAAAACACGCAAGGCTTTATTTGCAAGGCTTTGCGTGTTTTTGTTTGTACAATCTGTGCCCCTTTTGGTCCCCTCATTTTTACTTTTATAATTTGGTATTATGTGTTATAATCTATAGGAATGTTTTGAAATTTTTGTGTGGAGGAAATTATAATATGAATATATTGGTAACCGGTGGAGCGGGATTTATAGGAAGTCATACCTGCGTGGAGCTTATAGAAGCAGGATATAAGGTTGTTGTTTTGGACAATCTCATTAATTCCAGCAAGGAGGCAGTGAGAAGAGTAGAGCAGATAACAGGAACTATTATACCATTTTATCCTGTGGATTTGTTGGATGTGGAAGGCTTAGAGAAGGTTTTTGAGACTGAGAGCATAGATGCGGTTATACATTTTGCAGGACTTAAGGCGGTGGGAGAGTCTGTTGCTAAACCTTGGGAATATTATAATAACAACATAACCGGAACATTAAATCTTTGTAAGGTTATGAGAGATCACGGAGTTAAGAATATTATTTTCAGTTCGTCAGCAACTGTTTACGGAGACCCTGCTGAGATACCTATCACTGAGAATTGTCCTAAGGGACAGATAACTAATCCTTACGGTCATACCAAGAGCATGTTAGAGCAGATGCTCTCTGATATATATAAGGCAGATAATGAGTGGAATGTGGTTCTTCTCAGATACTTTAATCCTATCGGTGCCCACGAAAGTGGTCTTATAGGTGAGGATCCAAGCGGAATACCTAATAATCTGGTTCCTTACATAGCTAAGGTGGCTGTAGGTAAGCTGGAGTGCCTTGGTGTATTTGGAAATGATTATCCTACACCGGACGGTACAGGAGTTAGAGATTATATTCACGTAGTGGACTTGGCTAAAGGCCATGTAAAAGCCCTTAAGCGTATAGAGGATAAGACAGGACTTTCTATATATAACTTAGGAACAGGTCAGGGCTATAGTGTGCTTCAGGTGGTTAAGGCATATGAGAAGGCCTGCGGAAAGCCTATAAATTATGAGATTAAGCCTAGACGTGCCGGTGATATAGCTACCTGCTATGCAGATCCTGCTAAGGCTAAGGAGGAGCTAGGCTGGGAGGCTATGTATGACATAGACAGAATGTGCCAGGATTCATATAGATGGCAGAGTATGAATCCTAACGGCTATGGTTCAGGAAATTAATGAGTAACTATTGATATATAAGCTACAGAGGTTTGTATGAGTAAAAGAGTATCCCGTAGAAAACTTAAGATGGATAAGGAAGCTATCAAGAAGCTTGTTCATAAGAGCAGAAAGAAGTATTATCATAAGCTTCCAAGCTTTGTGGAAAAGAGCTTTGAGGTGGATGAGCTTAAGGATGCGGGCTGTAAGAGCTATCGCCTGGTCCCTAAGACAGGCTTCGATGGAGAGTATATTATCTACCTGTATGGAAGTGGTATGTGTAAGAATATCACCGTGGAGCAGTGGAAGATGGTCACTAATCTGGCACTGGAGACAGGAAAGGGACTTTATGTGCCTATGTACCCTTTGGCACCGGAAGCCTCCTGTAGAGAGCTCTTTGATATGGTGTGCAGATCCTACGATAATTTCTCCAAGGGCTTTGATGTGGAGAAGATTATTCTATTAGGAGATTCTTCGGGAGCAGGTCTTGCATTATCCCTTACACATTTGGCGTGGGATAACGGACTTAGAAAGCCTGACCAGCTTATTATGCTGTCACCGGCTATGGATACAGAGTTTTTCGATAAGGAGCTGGAGAGTCAGGTTGTGGAGAATCTGTCCTACGAGGACAAATACTTCTTCAGTGAGGGAGCAAAGGATTTCATAAATACCTACTGGGTAAAGGATTATGCGGTAAAAACCATATACACCAGCCCTTATTATGAGGATGATTTGACGGATATATGTGACGATATGGTTTTGTTTTCCGGAACCTACGATATGTTTAACTGTTATGCCAGAAGCTTTTATAACAGAGCCAAGGCACAGGGAATAAATATACGATTCTTTGAGTTTGAGGAGGAGAATCATAATTTTATAATTCACTCCAAGTCACAGGATGCCCTTATGGCTTACAGATACTTAGTGGATGTAGTTGGTGGAACCTACAAGGCTTCTGTGCCTGATTTGTTACCACTTAAGGATATATCTGATTGGACTAAGACTTATCCTGAGGTGATGAAGGATGACTGGACTATGAAGTTCATCTTTGAGAATAAGAAATCTCTGGCAGGGGTGAAGATACCGAAGAAGGCTGAATATAAAAATCTAATGAATATGGCAAGATACTCAGCCTGTGACAATATGGTTAAGCGATATATAAATCAGTATCCAAACTGTACTGTAATCAATATTGGTTGCAGACTTGACAATATGTTTAAACGAGTGGATAACGGAAGAATCAAGTGGTACAGTATAGATAACCATAATACTATGGCAGTTAGAAGACGTATGTATGGAGTTAATTCCAGAGAGATTACCGTTGGACGAAGTGAGGGTGATTTGTCCTGGATTGGCGAGATAGAGTGTAAGCGTAATCAGGGAGTTTTGTTTGTGTGTAACGATGCATTTAACTTTATGACACCAAGTGTGGTGCGTCTTATGTTTGATACGCTTTTAGAGAAATTCCCGGGCTGTGAGATGGTATTTACCACAACTACAGCAGGGGTTGCAACTCTGTACAATATGAAGCTTGGTAAGGGAGTGTTGAAGCGTAGAAAACGCAAATTCTTTATCAATGATGCTCATAAGTTCTTAAGTGAGTGGAATCTGGAATATAGGATTATGGATGAGATTCCTCTTAAAAATTATTTGGAGCCAATTAAGAAGAAAAAGTTAAAGACACGATTTGGACTTGCATACAATGGACTTACGTACAATCATAAGATAATTAGAGCAAAGTTCGGCAGTGAAAAGTACCAGATGAATATATAGCAAAAGGCGCTGTCATAACTATCTATGACGGCGCTTTTAATATTTTGGGCATAAGCCCTGTGGGAGGATTTTGATATTGGAGAATATACTAACAGCTAATAATTTGATAAAAACCTTCGAAAAGCATGAGAAGAAGCAGAAGAAGGTAAGCTTTAATGCAGTGGATGATATATCACTGCAGGTTGGACAGGGGGAGATTGTAGGTGTATTGGGACCTAACGGAGCTGGTAAAACAACGCTGCTTAGGATGCTTGGTATGCTTATGCAGCCTACATCAGGAAGCATTACTATGACAGTGGATGGTGAGCAACTTACCGACGTCACAAGGATTAAGGCAAATATAGGTTACTTGTCCGGAAATACAAAGCTGTACGGAAGACTGAGTACCAGAGAGCTACTGGAGATATTGGGAAATATATATGGTATGGATAAGCAGGCCATAGACGAGCGCATAGAAGCTATATCCAAGGTGCTTAATCTGGAGAATTTTATAGACAACAGAATAGAGAAGCTTTCTACCGGTCAAACTCAGAGAGCATCCATATCAAGATGTCTGATACACAGTCCAAAGCTATATATATTTGACGAGCCTACACTGGGCCTGGATATAATAAGCAGCAACTCCATCATAGAGTTTATGAAGCAGGAGAGGCAGCAGGGGAAGACTGTGCTTTATTCCACTCATTATATGGAGGAGGCAGAATATCTCTGTGACAGAGTAGTACTTATAGACAAGGGGAGAATAGTGGCTCAGGGTACCATAGATGAGCTTTCACAGCTTACCGGAAAAAACAAGCTTAGAGATATATTCAACAGCCTTATAAAGGAGGTGGAGTAATCATGAATAGCAGAATTGTTAAGCAGCTTTTTAAGAAGGAAATGCTGGATGTTTTACGAGATAAAAAGACAGTGCTGATGATGGTGATTGTTCCACTGATTGTCTATCCATTGATTCTTATTCTTGGTATGCAGGTTATGACCGGTGTCAGTCAGGAGATGGCCAAGAGTACATATAAGATAGCAGTGGTGGGACAGTGCAAGGAGCAGTATATAAGTCTGTTCAAGGATGTAGATGAAAGTACATATTCAGTTGAGATAGTGACAAGTGACAGCTTAGAGCAGGATTTGCTTAAGGGAGATGTGGATTGTTATCTTGAGATTACAGAGGATGAAGCTACAGGCGTTGAAAATGTAAATATATACTATCTTTCAGCCTCATCAAGATCAAATTACGCAGTGGATGTGGCATATGAGATTATAAAGGATTATTCAAGGGCGAAAACTGAGGCTATGCTTGTGGATGCAAACCTTGATCCTGAGCTGGTGCTTAGTCCCATAAAGCTTGAGTATGTTGATAAGTCAACTGCAGAGGAGTCTACAGGAAGCCTGCTTGGCTCTATGTTACCTTTTATGCTGGTGGTAAGTATACTTATGGGAACTATGTATCCTGCCATTGACACTACTTCAGGAGAGAAAGAGAGAGGAACCCTAGAGACGGTGCTGACCCTTCCGGTAACCAGCAGAGAGCTTATATTTAGTAAGTTTTTAGCAGTGTCAATATTTGGTATAGCATCAGCATTGCTCAATATTCTATCTATGTGTGGCGTTATGGCATATATGATGAATATGATGAAGACTATGGGGGCAAATTCTTTTGATGGAGTTGATATAGGCAAATTTGTTGGACCTATGCTTATAGGAACTCTTTGTGTATTTGCCTTTGCGGTGTTTGTCAGTGCTCTTTCTATGTGCGTGTGTGCATTTGCAAAAAGCTACAAGGAGGCAAATAATTACATTACGCCGGTGACGCTGGTGGTAATGCTTGCATCATTTGTGTCATTTTTACCGAATGTAGAGCTTACTAAAAATATGGCCCTTATTCCGGTAGTAAATATATGTCTGCTTTTAAGAGATTTGCTGGTGTTTAAGTTTAACTACCTTAATGTACTCATAGTCCTTTTGAGCAATGTAATATATGGAATTATGGCAACCTTGGTGCTTGGAAGAATATATAACAGTGAATCTGTAATGTTTGGAGACGGACAGTCAGGTATACAGCTTTTTGAAAAACGTTCAAATATGAAGAAGGGTGGAGTGCCTACCTTAGGGGATTGCGGCTTTGTTGTAGTGCTTATGGCATTTATATACCTGTATGTTGGAAGCAGTCTTCAGCTTCAGCTTGGAGCTACAGGCTTGGTGTTAAGTCAGCTTCTATTTGTGGCTGTTCCGCTGGTTATCGCAATATACTCTAAGAAGAGCCTGATAGAAACCTTCAAGCTAAGAATTGGTAGTGTTAAGAAGTTAGTAGGCGGAGTACTTTTGGGAGTGGGAGTAATAGTTGCAGGACTTGTAATATCAGTAATATCATCCTATATCTTTGCGGAGAGTGCAGGAGCATCTCAGGAAGGTCTTATGAGCTTTGTGCCGGAGAGCTTTCTGGCAGGATTGCTGGTTATAGCTCTTACTCCTGCTATATGTGAGGAAATGTTCTTTAGAGGTTACGTGTTTGCAGCTCTTGAGAATAAGCTAAAGATTGTCACAGCTATATTGATAAATGGTGCTTTGTTTGGTGTGTTTCATATGAGCTTGGCAAAGTTTGTGGGAACAGCATTTTTAGGAGCAATGCTTTGCTACATAGGATATAAGACCAGAAGTATTCTTCCTGGAATTATAATCCATTTTATGAATAATGCATTCTCATGCCTCTTGCTTTACTATCCTGATAAGATGGTGAGGCTTATGCCTGTGCTGGGTGATGGAGAGTCATCTGAGAGAATGGTTAGCGGAGCCATAGTTATTGTTGCAGGTTTATTGTGCGGAATTATAGGTCTTATGCTTCTTAGCAAAAATTCGTCGAAAATTCTGGAAAATGAAAAAATTTAAAGGAAACTTGGTTGAGTAAGTGAAAATAATATGCTAGAATAAAATTGTATATTTGTACAATTCGTTTTGTAGAAAATACTAAATTATGTTTTGAAATGGGAGAAAGCTCCCATAGGAGATATATGCAACGAACACAGCTAATTAAATACCTTCTTGTGGTGGCGTCGGTGATTATGCTGGTTATGATTGGTGTGATTATTGGTATCAACATAAAGAAGGATAAGGATACATATCCCAGATTAGTGATTCCTAATCAGCTTGCATGGACCTTTAAACCTGGGGAAGAGGCGGCTAAGATAGAGGATAACTACTGGAGATTTGCGGAGGCAAGCTATATACTTATAGGAGAGTATCCTAATTATGAATACTATAAGATAGCTCCGGGAGCCCCTAGAAATGACTATGTTAAGGAAAATTTTTATATAGAAAATGGCAATGAAATGTACTATCATAACGAGGCCGGCGAAAGACAGACTACCATAACCATTGATGTGTCAGAGTTTCAGGGAGATATCGACTGGCAGCAGGTTAAGGATGAGGGTGGCGTAGATATGGCCATCGTAAGAGTGGGCTACAGAGGATATAGTGGTGGCTCTATTAATGAAGACAGTATGTTTTATGACAATGTATCAGGAGCCAAGGAAGCAGGACTAAAGGTGGGAGTGTACTTTTACAGTCAGGCAATTAACTACGACGAGGGTGTAGAAGAGGCTCAGTTTGTGCTGTCTAATATTGCGGGGCTTGGTATAGATGGTCCGGTGGTTATAGATACTGAGGATGCCTTTGCTGAGGGTGCCAGAACTAATGGTATATCTATACAGGATAGAACTGACAGTGTGGTGGCATTTTGTGAAACTGTTAAGGCTTCAGGCTATGAGCCTATGATATATGCCAATAGGAATTGGTATGCAGCCAGTCTTGATATGAGCAGGTTATGTCATTACAAGCTCTGGCTTGCACAGTATTCTAATATGCCAAGCTTTCCATATCAATATGTGGGCTGGCAGTACACAGATACAGGTTTTGTATACGGTGTTGAGGGCTCTGTTGATATGAATGTTTGGTTTGAATAAGAAATATTCTACACATAGATATAAATTATGTCTTTGATAACAGATGAGGAGATGATAGGTATATGAATATATCTAACTGGGATTTGGCCTACGATTTTGCGGCAGCATTTGGCTTGATAATGCTGTTTATATGGTATGGCAATGAAAAGAGAATACCATCTAGAGCCCACAAGGCATTCTTGGGTGTATGTGTTGGAATAATGTTAGTAATTACCGTTGAGATTATAGAGGTTTTATTCGGTAGATATAGAGATTATATTGACGATAGAGCTATGTATGTAGTGCTTTATGGTCAGATGCTTGCTATACTTACTGCTTGTCTCTTCTTTGCTTATTATGTAAAGCTACTAACCAAGGTTCCACAGAAAAATTTGGAGGTTTTTGTAAAAAATATCAAGATAGCTACAGTTGCTTGTGTGGTCTTAATGATATTAAATCCTTTTACTGAGTGGCTATTTGTTATAGAGGATAAGAAGATACTGGTACACAAGGGCTTTGTTATACCATATATAATAAGTGTATCCATGATGCTTACAGCCTTTAGTAACATTGGTAAGCTTTCCAAGGAGATTACATTTAGAAAATGTATTATAATGATTCTGAATTTTGTATTCTGTATAGTAGCGTTAGTGTTACAGATAACAGGTATCGCAACCATATTCTCCTTTACTTTAGTAACAGGATGTATGACTATATATCACTATTTACAGAATCCATATGCGGTTATGGATACAACTACGGGACAGTTTAACCGAAGATTTATGAATGATTATATTACATATAGATTCGAGGTTAACAAAAGCATGGGTGTGTTCCTTATTGCTATGGATGACTTTAAGCTAATTAATAAAACCTATGGTATCGATGTGGGAGATAATCTTTTGCTACAGGTTGGTGAATATCTTAGCAGCCTAAAATATCCGGGTGAGGTGTTCAGATTTGGTTCAGACCAATTTTGCGCTGTTATGGATAAAAACCTGTCTCAGATACCGGAGATAGCAGAGGAGATTCATGAGAGGTTTATGCACCCTTGGTATACAGGGGATGGTGAGGCGGTTATGATGTCTGCATCTATCTGTATAGTCAAGTGTCCACAGGATGCTGCTGATATGGGTGAGCTGGTTGATATTATGGATTATTCTATGGCTTTAGCTAAGAAGACCAAGAAGGGTAATGTAAGCTATGCTTCAGACATGAAGCTGGATGATGTTAGAAGAGATAAGGCTGTGGAGAAGGCTGTAAAGCTAGCTATGGATAGAGATGAGATTATGGTTCACTATCAGCCTATATATTCTGTTGAAAAGGGAGCTTATAATTCTGCGGAGGCGTTGGTAAGACTTAAGGATGATGAGCTTGGTTGGATATCGCCAGATGAGTTTATACCATTGGCAGAAAAACACGGTTTGATTCTTGAGTTAGGTGATATGATACTTGAAAAGGTTTGTCGCTTTATTAAAGACTTTAATCTTAAGGATTCAAGTATAGAGTACATAGAGGTTAATATTAGTACAGTTCAGCTTATGCATAAAGGCTTTGCGGGAAGAGTTAAGAAAATTCTTGAGGAATATGATGTTACACCGGATCAGATTAATATAGAGATAACAGAGACTGCAACTATGGGTGATGTATCTGTGGTTGATGCTAATATTAAGGAATTGGTTGAGTATGGAATTAAGTTCTCACTTGATGATTATGGCTCAGGATACTCCAATATCGACTACATTAATCAGATGCCATTTTCCATCATCAAGCTGGATAAGAGCATTATTTGGGAGGCCTTTAAGAATGATAAGGCAGGCATTACCCTTAAGTATACTATTGGAATGCTTAACGCTTTGCAGCTTCTTATAGTAGCAGAGGGTGTGGAGACAGAGGATATGAAGAATCATTTGGTTGATATAGGATGCCACTATATGCAGGGTTGGTATTACTCGAAGGCAGTAAGTGATCAGGAGTTTATGGAGCTTGTTGAAAAGTCGGCATAGGACAATATATTAACTATTATTAGAGGAATGTCAAAATTTTTTTGATATTCCTCTTTTTTGATACATTTTAGATACAATTAGATTTTATACTACATAGTAGAATGATTTATGCTGGGGGTGTTTGTATGAGGAAGAGATTGCTTGTAGGATGTATGCTTCTTATTTTTTCACTATCAGGCTGTAATAATAAAGAAGGTCAGGAAATTGATGAGAAGTTATCTTCCCTTGATAGTGGTGAATCTATAGCAGAGGAAGATAATAAGGATGATGAAACATACAGCATGCCGGAGTCAGTATCCTATGAGGTGTCAAGTAAGCTTAACTCAGGAAGAACTATTAAGGTAGAGGCTAAAGTATCAGCCGCACAGACAGATGACATATCAGTATACAGCTTAAGCTACACACCTATGGATGGTGCATATATCAGAGGCTATGCAGACAAGCTTTTTGATAATGGAGAATATACAGTGGTTAAGCCCTATGAGATAAGTAGCTTGGAGGAGCTTAATGAAGAGCGAAATCATTCTATGGATATATGGAGCTATTATGGTGGTGCAGATGGCGGAGGAGTAAAACAGCATTATGGAGTGTATGGCTCCATAGGCATAGGACCTGAGCATAACATCACAATGATTGACCAGCAGGTGTCAGAGTTTCAGGAAAGTAATGTGGTAGAATATAAGGGAAATCAGATTTTATATGAGGAAAGCTATGAGGACTTTGATGATGAAGGAAACATAGCAGGAGAGGTAATAGCTAAAAAGGGGAAACTAAGAGGAACTGTGGATGGTGATGAGTGGGAGCTTAGAGCCTATGGCACCAATGAAAATAATATGCATGATTATGATGTTATGATTATGCATAAGGTTTACACAGATACAGAGGTTATTCAGTGTATAGGTGTAAATGATTTTGCCACAAGCTGTTATGGAAATAATTTACTTGATATAGATATAGCAAGAGCAGATGCGGAAGAATTTTTAAATAAGCTGGGCCTTGATAAAATCGATAACATAAGTACATTTCAGTTAGTGACCAAGGTGGATGATAAGGAAGTAAATGATGGTTATAGATTTATATTTGCACCTAGGTATGATAGCCTGCCCCTGGCATTTTTGAATAGCTCTTATGTTATTGATACACCTACATATGCAAAGGTGTATGGTATAGAGCAGGCATGCTTTCAGGAATATATTAATGTGAACATTACAAGTGAAGGTATTATAGAGGTATCATTTTATAAGGGCTACGATAAGCCGGTAGAATTGACAGATGATGCGGAGCTATTAAGCTTTGAGGATGTTGATATAATAGCTAAGAAATATATAGAGGAAAGCTTTCCATTTATACTTACAATTTCTAATATAGAATTAGAATACGTAATAACCTATTATGGTGAAGAGGATTACGCCTTGGTACCGGTTTGGTTATATTCCACGGAAATTGATGTTGGTGGTTGGGGTTCTACCTGTTTTGGAGTTAATGCCTTAGATGGAAGCATCATAGAATTTGGATTTGAGAATTATGCTGCCCATGTCTGGAGTTATTAATGAGTAGGGACTATAAGAAAGGATACGAGAAAGATTATGAAGAAAGTATTATTATCAATATTATTAATTATAATCTTATGTACTGCCTGTAATAAGGATAAGAGCGACGACATACAGGATAAGCTAAGTGCTGTGGAAGGGGAAAATGTTAGCGCAGGAAGTGCAACGGATACAGATACACAGGCTACTTACACTTATCCTGAAACAGTAAACTATGTGTCAAATGCGGATATACCGGAGAACAAAACCACCATTGATGCTAAGGTTATAGCGGAGACTACAGAGGATATAAGTGTATATGGATTATCTTTTGTACCTATAGATGATGAGCTTGTAAAAAGCTATGCAGACAAGCTATTTGATAATGGTGAGTATCAGGTTATAAAGCCCTTTGACATATGTAATGAAGAGGAGCTTAATGACGAGAGAGAGCATGCAGTAATGCTTATGGATTACTATGGTAATACCAGCCGTGCCGGGCAGAAGTATTATAAGCTTCCTTGTATGACCATACCATATGCACCAGAGGATGTAATTAACAGTATAGATTATGAACTTTCAAAGTATGAGGAAAGTAACTTTGTGGAGCTTTCGGAGGGGCAACTGCTTTACAAGGAGACTAGAGAAAACTATGAGGATACACCTGATGATTCCATTACTACTCGCAAAAGTAAGACTAGACTTAGAGGTAAGGTGGATGGTGAGGAGTGGGATATGACTGTTCAGTATGTAGAGCCTGTAGGAGGTGTTCCATACGGAGTTATAAGCATGTCCAATGTTTATTCTGACACATTTGTCTTAAAGTATGAGATGATTAACGATAGAAATACTATGTTTTTTGGAGAAAATGTAGTGGATATGGATGAAGCAAAAAAGGATGCCACTGATGCTCTGAATAAGCTGGGCTTTGAGGAGATAGATAATATTTATACCTATAGTGTAATAAGCTGTGATACCTACACAGTTGAAAATGGTTACTCACAGAGCACTGGTGAAAAAAATAATGGCTACTGCTTTGTCTTCGCTAGAAGATACGGAAATTTAGATGTGGGATATGTAGCTCATCCATTTAACAGCATAACCATGACTCAGGTGTATGGGGAAGAGCTTGGAAATTTTCAGGAGTACATATATGTTACTGTAACAGAGGACGGAATATATAATATATCATTCTCTACAGGATACCAGGTGACAGAGAAGTTGGCGGAAGATTCTATCCTCATGGATTTTGATTCCGTTAATGATATGGCTATTAGGTATATTGAGGAGAGACCTATAATATGTCAGGATATTGGTAGTGTTGAACTTAAATACATTGCTACATGTTATGAGGATGATGGTTATGCGTTAGTTCCGGTGTGGGTGTATTATTTTAATATGGATTATCATGACACCACATATTATGAGGAGCCAAGCGCCAGGTTCGGCGTCAATGCCCTAGATGGTTCCATAGTAGATTTTATTTGGACAGAGGATCCATTTGATATTGACTTATATTAGTGATGACAGAGGATATAAATTATTGGTATAATAAAAACTAGTTTAAAATTAACTTAAAAGTATTTTCAGCTTTTTGGAGGCTATAATGAAAAAGAGTTTAGTGGGAATTATTATTTGCTCCATTGGATGCTCTATGCTACTTACAGGCTGTGGCAAGGGGAATGACCAGGAGAGAGCGAATATCAGAATAAGTGAATATGACAAAATTACCTATGAGACGGTAGCGGTAGAGCGGGGAGATATAGTGCCTACTCTTACTCTTGAGGTCACATCAGATACATTTCAGAGGAAAAACTATTTTCCAAGACAGGATGAGATGGAGGTAGACCAGATATATGTTACTGAGGGAGATATGGTAAGTGCAGGTCAGACCTTAGTAAGCTTTAAGTCAGGAGATATATCTGACCAGATATCCGCCTATGAGAATCAGCTGACTGAGGACCAGCTTCTTATAGACCACTACACAAAACTGATGAAGATTGATAGTAGTGTGGATTATACAGAGGATATAAAGACCTTAAAGCAGGATATGGAGATATGCAGTCTTTATATTCAGGAGCTTAATGCTAAGCTGGATGGGTATAGTATAAAGGCGGAGGGACAGAGCTCTGTAATAATGGTTTCCGATCTGCTTGACTATGGTGTGGTAAATTCCGGAGATAATGTGCTTACCCTTATATATGGTACAGGGGAGTACTATGCCACAACAACTGATGATTTTGACTTTAAGGTAGATGAAATATATGAGGCCAGCTATGCTAATTCCACCTATAGCCTAAAATTGGTTTCCATAGAGGACCTTGAAGGAGAAGAGGGTAGAAAGCTTAATTTTACTATGGCTGTGGATGGTGTAACAGGAGTGGAGAAGATGGCTATGGTGCTTAACAAGCCAGCCCTAAAGGATGTGCTTTATGTTCCTGAGGACTGTGTGTTCTCTGTAGATGAGGCTACATATGTTTACACTCTTGATGAAAATGGTTTTAGAGAGGCGGTGTCAGTTACCGTAGGTCAGACTATAGAGGGTATGACCGTAATTGAGACCGGACTAACTGAAGGGGAAAAGGTGGTGATTAACTAGTGAAATTAAAGAATGTAAAAACTAAAATTTCATATATGTTATGCGCCATGCTGCTTCTTACAACAGGCTGTGGAAAGGTTGCTATGGATGTGCCACAGCTACAAAAACCAGTAGCAGTTAATGAATCCTATCGACCTGTTGAGATGGGAAATGTGGGAGATATAACTATAAGAGATGGTATAGTGGTACCTACAGATTACTGTCATTTTTATCTTGCCACTGCAAAGGTGGCAGATGTTAAGGTTGAAATCGGTGATTATGTGGAGGCTGGAACAGTTATAGTTCAGGCTGACACTAAGGATGCCAATGAGCAGATATCATCTCTGAATAGTCAAAAGTCACTGAATTTAAATACATGGAATATCAGATGTGATATCTTTGAGCAGAATAAAAAGGAGCTTGAATATAGGATAAAGGGTGCCCAGGAAAATGGAACTCAGCAGGAAGTGGATGATTTTAAAACTCAGCTGGCTGTTTTGGAGGAGAACCATAGCTTTGACGAATTGTTTTATAACCATCAGCAGAGTGCTTTGGACAAGGAGATAGGCAAGCTTCAGGAGATAGCCGGAGATGGTACTCTCGTGGCTAAGCACAGTGGATATGTTACATATATTAAGGATTTGGCCGACTCAGATACTGTAAATGGCTGTGATAATATAGTTGTAATATCTGATTATGAGGATTGCTATATTGAGATGCCGGGAGATGAAAAGGGTCACAAGCTGGAGAAGATATATCCGGTATTCTACACTGTCCAGGATGGAAAGAGATGTATGCTTAAGCTATACGAGTATCTTCCAGAAGAGCTTATGACCGCTCAGGCCAGAACCTTAACACCTCCTATAAGAATGAAATTCGAAGGGGAAGGTGTTATGCCGGAGGTGGGAAGTAATGTTCCTGTTTTCCTTCAAAAAACTGAGACGAGAGAGTCCTTGGTTGTGGGCAATGATTCACTATATGAGGACGAGCAGGGTGACTTTGTCTATGTGAAAAATGGGGATGCAAAGGATATAAGATATGTTGAACTTGGAGCATCAGATACATTTTACACAGAGATAATCTCAGGACTTTCAGAGGGGGAATTAGTGTATTATACATCAGATTCAGTTCTTCCTGAAAGCTATGAAGAGTACACCGTAGGCTATGGAGATTATCTGGCAACAGAGGATTCGGATTTTTATTCTATAAAGGAAACCACGAGAAAAAAGTTTTATTCAGAGTATGAGGGTCAGATAGAGAATATTTCCGTAACCCAAGGCCAGGAGGTTAGTGTTGGAGATTTGATTTGTACTATAAGAACTAATGAGGGTAGTGCAGCTCTTACAGAAATGTACAATGGAATCATAAACTACAAGGCTTCTCATGTGGCAACTATTGACTCATACAACAAGAGCATTAGTGAGAAAGAGGATGAGATTGAGGCAGCGTATATTGCAAGACAGCAGTCTCAGACTACAGGTGACAATGCTACCGGTGAGGCTGATAGCGATGTGATAACAGAGTCTTCAACAGCTACAGATGCTACCTTGGAACAGGAAGGGGATACAGCTCAAACTCCTACAGATGCTACACCTGGAGATGCCCAGGAGAGGGTTTGTCCATATCTTTATGAGGAGCTTAATTGTCAGCTTGAAGTTATTAAGCTTAATAAGCAGCTTGATGAGTTAAACTATACCCATCAGCTCAGTGCTATGGAGCAGCAGTATAATAAGGTCAGCTGTAATAATGATGGTAATGGCGCCATAAATATATACGCTGAAAGATCTGGCAAGGTTACTAACCTAAACCTTAAGCTGGGTAAGAATATAAAGGTTGGAGACAGATTATTTAACATCGAGATTCCGTCAAGCAGTGTGGTGGAGCTTAGAAGTGAGGACAAGCTTCAGATTAACCAGACGGTGGATTTTATATATGGAGACAGTAAGTATAAGGGTAAGGTTGTAGGAATAAATGGCAATGATGGCAGCTTTTATTTTACTCACATGGACGGAAAGGTTTACATTAGCACCAATTCAGGAGACCAGGCAGCAAGGTATTTTGTGAAGATGGAGGATGAGAAATTCTACGGTCTTGATACAGATTACGTTGCTCGTTATCCTAAGGCGATTATTAAAAACTCTGTGGTTGTTCCGGGATATTATGTCTATCGTGAGGACAGAGTGAAGTCCGGTACAGGAACCGTTACCTATACCTTTGTGTGGAAAATAGTAGATGGTCAGCTGGTTAAGCACTATGTTCAGTGTATAGGTACAGCGGGATATAAGGAGAATGTTTGTATTATCAGTGGCTTAAAGGCAGGAGATGTAATTGCCATAGAGCCTGTGGAAGAAGAATAATAAGAGAGTAAAAGAGGTTTAATTTATGTTTCATATGATAATAAAGAAAATTAAAAATAAGCTTTGGCTTACCCTGTGTCTTCTTCTAGGTATGGCATTTCTTGTGGCGGTTTTTTCCTGTCAGCCAATGTTTAAAAAGGGTTCTCTAAATATGCTTTTGGACAGTAGCTTTAGAGAGCGTGTAGAAGAGGAAAATGAGTATCCAACAGTTATAGGAAGACCCGGAGCTTACAATGTGGAAGGTTTAAGTGGTGTGGCTGATGTGGTTGCCGGAGTGGATAATTACCACAAGGTGTGGACAGAGTATCTTACCAATGTGGATGTGCTGGCCAAGCAGACTATAATTTACTTTGACGAGGAAAGCTGTCAGGGTAGCTATGGTAGCAAGGGTAATTATCTTAAGGTTACATATATGCCGGATATGATGGAGCATACTACACTGCTTAAGGGTGATGGATATAATGCTGGTGTATCTGATAGTCAGGCGGCCTACCCTTGCTTAATCTCACAATATGTGATGGACGAGTATGGTCTTATAGAGGGAGAGATACTAAATTTTGTAAACTGGAAGGATGAAAAGGGTAACACCTTAAAGCTTCAGATTACGGGTATATTTAAGGAGAGTGACAGCGCTGACCTTTATTGGCAGATGGAGCCAAATGATTTTACCGAGCATGTATTTGTAGACTCAGTGACTTTTGATGAGATAATGTTAAAATACAGAACAGATAGCACAAGCTATACTGTGAATTACAAGCATTATACTATGCTTGATTATATGGATATAAAAAGCAGTAATCTGGATGACATAGAATACTATATGCAGGAATTTATAAAGGCGGACTCAAACTTCTTTTACTCATTCCAGGATATAATGGATGATTTTAAGTCAGAGAGAAAAACTGTAAATATTATACTATGGGTTTTGGAGCTTCCTATACTTGGTATGGTACTTGCCTTTATATTTATGGTGTCAAAGCAGATAGTGGAGTCTGAGAGAAATGAAATTGCTATGCATAGAAGTAGAGGCTTAAGCAGACTGCAGGTTATAGCTATGTATGGCTTACAGGCAGGAATAATAGCAATTCTTGGACTTTTGGTGGGATTACCACTTTCATACCTGTTATGTAAGGTTGCAGCGGGTACTACAGACTTTTTAACCTTCTCATTTGAGAATATATGGATGTATACATTTGCTCCGGAAATGCTAATCTATGGTGTGATTGCAGGACTTGTAGGAGTGATATTTGTTTTAGTTCCCGTTATATCAGCTACAAAGGTATCTATAGTGGAGCATAAATCTGATACATCATCAGGTAAGAAGCCTGCTTGGGAGAAGTATTTTGTAGATATTATAATACTAGGAGTGTCCATCTATTTGCTGTACAATTTCAATCAGGACTTGGAGAATATAAGAGCTAATGCCATAGCGGGAAGTAAGATGGATCCTATGATATTCCTGGATTCTCTGATTTTTATAATAGGTCTTGGACTTGTGGTATTAAGACTTACCCACTATCTGGTAAAGCTTGTTTATAAGCTTGGCAAGAAAATTTGGAAGCCATCTATGTATGCGTCATTTCTTCAGATTACCAGAACTACAGGTAAGCAGGGCTTCATATCCGTATTCCTCATACTTACAGTGTCTTTAGGACTGTTCAATGCAAATACTGCAAGAACCATAAATAGAAATAACGAGGATAGAATATATTATGAAAATGGTGCAGATATAGTATTGCAGGAAAAGTGGGAGAATAAGATATTCTTTATTCCTGTGAGAGATGTGGATTACGAGTTTCAGGAGCCTGATTTTAACAAGTATCAGCAGCTTGTGAAAGACGGAATATGTGATGATGTAACCAGAGTGATATATGATGATAAAACTACTGTGTCATACTCAGGCAAAGATATAAAGAATTGTATGCTAAGAGGTATTATTACAGATGAGTTTGGAAGAATCGCTTATTTTAAGGATGAGCTTAATAAGACTACGCACTGGTATAATCATCTTAACTCTATGGCAGCTAAGCAAAATGGTGTTGTAATATCTTCTAACCTTGCAAAGGAGCTAGGCATAAGTGTTGGCGATAGTTTTAGAGCAAGCCGTATGGGTGCCATACCTCAGAAGGAAGAAACTGTAAGAGGAACTATGGTTTGTGAAGTAACAGCTATAGTGGATGATTGGCCGGGCTACGACAGATATTATTATGACGAGAATGGTGACCTAAAGGAGAATTATCTGGTGGTTGCAAATTATGCAACCGTGGCAAAAAGCTTTAAGATATCTCCATATCAGGTGTGGATGAAGCTGTCAGAAGGAGTAAGCTATGAGGATGTAGAGGACTTCCTAGAGAATAACAAGGTGGATGTTGAGAGCATAGGTATACTAGATGAAGATATTAGTCGTATGAAGAATTCACCTATGATTCAGATTACAAATGGTATGTTTACCTTAAGCTTTGTTATAGCTCTTATCCTTTGTGCAATAGGATTTTTGATATACTGGATATCATCTATAAGACAAAGAGAGCTTCTCTTCGGTGTGTATAGAGCTATGGGTATGTCTCTAAAGGATGTTAATGGAATGCTTATCAATGAGCATATATTTAGTACCTTCTTATCAGTTATTGCAGGAGGCGTGGTAGGAATGGTGTCCACCCTGTTGTTTGTAAAGCTATTCGGAGTGGTTTATCTTCCGGAGAAGCATAACTTAGACATTTATATTTATTTTGAAATGGGAGATATAGTAAAGCTTTCAGTGGTTATAGTGCTGATGATATTAGTGTGTATTTTAGTTCTTAGAAAGCTTCTTAAGTCTCTTAATATTACACAGGCTCTTAAGCTGGGAGAGGAGTAGGCTATGCAAATGTATAATTATGAAGAAAATATATTGATTGGCACTGGCATAGTTCGCTGCTTTAAAACCGGAGGAGAGGATTTCTATGCTCTAAAGGGTGTGGATATAAAGATACCTAGAGGTTCACTTACCATATTAAAGGGACGTTCAGGTAGTGGTAAGACTACACTTTTAAATATACTGGGTGCTCTAGACCAGCCTACAAAAGGCCAGGTGATATTTGATGGCGAAGAGATTCAAGAACTGCCGGAGTCTGCTCGTGAAGCTATGAGAAGGAATGATATAGGCTTTGTATTCCAGTCTGTGGCTTTGATTCCTATCATGAATGCTTATGAAAATGTAGACTTTGCCATGAGACTAGCAGAGTGTGAGGGTGAGTATGATGACAGGATTAAACACGTGCTTAATATAGTAGGTATGGGTGAAAGAATGCAGCATATGCCAGGACAGATGTCCGGAGGTGAGCAACAGCGTGTTGCCATAGCAAGAGCTATCGCCCACAGTCCGAAGATAATATTTGCAGATGAGCCTACTGGAGCCCTTGATACTGAAACCGGACTTAAGGTTATGCACCTTTTCAAGAAATTGGTTGAGCAGGAGGGAATAACTATAGTAATGACAACTCATGACCCAAATCTTATGGAGATGGGAGATGTGGTATACGAGGTAGAGGACGGTGAGATAGTTGGAAGATATGAGAACTAATGCAGATAGTCTGATTGATAAAGAAACAATTGATATAGTAAATCGGGTTGAGTTAGATGCAGGGAATGGTGGTGAATCCACAGTTAATCAGACTTCTAACGATGATATACTCATCACATGTGATAGCTTGGTAAAAATATTCAAGACAGAGGATGTTGAGGTTATGGCTCTTCAGGGTCTTGATATGGAGATAAGAAGAGGCGAACTTCTATCAGTAATCGGTAAGAGTGGTAGTGGAAAGAGTACCCTGATGAATATAATAGGTGGTTTGGAAAAGCCATCAGCAGGAAAGATTACAGTAGGTGGAAAGAATCTGTCGGAGATGACAGATAAGGAGATGGTAAGCTACCGAAAGAAGACAGTGGGCTTTGTGTGGCAGAAAAGTGGAAGAAACCTACTGGGGTATCTTACTTCCTTAGAGAACATAGAATTTGCTATGAACTTTACCGGAATTAAGGGTAAGGAAAAGCGTGAAAAGGCCTTAAAGCTTATAGAAATGGTAGGTATGAGTCACAAGAAGGATTCCTATCCACATCAAATGTCCGGTGGTGAGCAGCAGCGTATAGCTATAGCAGTGGCTCTGGCAAATGAGCCGGAAATCTTACTTGCAGATGAGCCTACAGGAGCGGTGGATACCAAGACTTCAAATATGATTCAGGATTTGTTCCGAGAGCTGAACCGAGAGCTGGGACTTACTATTATCATAGTTACTCACGATATGAAGCTGGCAAATAAGGTTGATAGAGTAGTTATGATATCAGATGGAAAGATTAGTACTGAGAAGATTATGAAGGCTCAGTACAGAGAAAAGATTGACAATATGGAAGGCATGGAGCTTGGGGATGATGCCCACGAGGAATACTCAGTGCTTGATAAGGCCGGACGAGTTCAGCTTAATCAGGAAATGCTTGAAGCAGCAGGTATAGATACCAACAAGGTTAAAATCTCTGTTGAGGATGGCAAGGTTGTGATAACTGCGGAGAATTCCTAATATTAGGTATTGAAAAATACTATAATAATAGTATAATAAGCATAGTGTAAAAGTAAATAATACTTCAGGGCAGGGTGAAAGTCCCTACCGGCGGTATTTGCTAAACGCATAAGCCCGCGAGCCGTAAGGCACGAACCAGTGAGATTCTGGTGCCGACAGTATAGTCTGGATGGAAGAAGTTGAGAAAGTCGTGGCATATGTTTTAGGTCTGTATAAGAAATGACGATTATGCCTGCGACATTATCTGTGCGAATTGTTGCTGCCCTGAAATTATTCGGGGCAGTTTTTTATATACTTGATATTTTGGGCATATAGAGAAAAAATATCATCCACTGCCCGAATTTGAATTAGACGCGAATTATTGTGGATGTGTGCATAGAATATAAGGCAGTATTTGCAGTGAAGTTGTAGGAACGTAAGGTGATTCTCAAAAGGAGGAAGCTATGTACCAGGAAAAATATATGCTTAGAGCCATAGAGCTGGCTAAAAAGGGAATAGGCGCAGTGAATCCTAATCCTTTGGTGGGAGCAGTAATTGTAAAGAATGGAAAAGTGATAGGTGAGGGATATCATGTAAGATATGGAGAGCTACATGCAGAAAGACATGCATTTGCTAATCTTACTGAGGATGCTGAAGGTGCAGATATGTATGTCACCTTAGAGCCTTGTTGTCATTATGGAAAGCAACCACCATGTGTGGAAGCTATAGTAGAGCACAAGATAAAACATGTATATGTAGGCTCTGATGACCCTAACGAGATGGTGTCAGGAAAGGGCTATGAGTATCTTAGAAACCATGGAGTTAAGGTAACCACTCACGTGCTTAAGAATAGATGTGATGAGATAAATAGAGTGTTTTTTCACTACATTACAACTAGAACACCATATGTTGTTATGAAATATGCTATGACTATGGATGGCAAGATTGCGGCATACACCGGAGAGAGTAAGTGGATTACCAATGAAGTGTCTAGAATGAAGGTTCAGGAAAGTCGTAACCAGTATGTAGGTATAATGGTAGGTATAGGAACTGTACTTGAGGATGATCCACAGCTTACCTGTCGCATAGAGGGTGGAAGAAACCCTATAAGAATAATATGTGATACCAGATTGCAGATTCCTGAGACTTCAAATATTGTAAAGACAGCAGCTCAGGTTCCAACCATAGTTGCAGTGGGAGATGAGATATATGAGACCTCATCAGATAAGATAGAAAAGCTGGAACAGCTTGGAGTGAAGATAATCCCTGTTGGAATGGTAGATGGTCATATAAACCTAAGAGAGCTAATGGGCATTCTTGGAGAAATGAGTATAGACAGTATATTGCTTGAAGGCGGAGGAACACTTAATTACAGTGCTGTTATGCAGGGCATAGTAAGTGAGGTGCATATGTATGTTGCTCCTAAGATATTTGGTGGTAAGGATGCGCTGACACCTGTAGAAGGACAGGGAGTAGATACACCTAGTCTTGCAAAGCTATTTGATTTAGAAACGGTAGAGAAAATATTTGATGATATAAAGGTGGTTTATCTAAGTAAGAATAGATATAGATTGCCTGAAACATTTGTAGATAGAGAGCAGTTCTACAATAACTGGGATGAGGATACCTTAAGTCAGCTTAGTGTGATGGTTGACGAAAAGGCTACAGCTCCGTACTCTACCTGTTGCTATAAGGAAGATGAGCTATGGCATATAGCAGGTACTAACAATGATGATGAGCTTATCGTTGTGGAATCAGGAGATGAAGCATATATATTTACTAAGCTGGATAAATTGGTACGTCTTAAGATTTCTCTGAGAGATCAAAGAGACTTATTAGATATAGATGAACTTATGGAACAGTTAACATAATATTGTGAAAGGAAGAGACTATGTTTACCGGAATTATAGAAGAAATCGGTGAAATTAAGAGCATAAAAAAGGGTGCAAAATCCGCAACTCTTACTATACAGGGCTCTGTGGTCACAAAGGATTCAAAAATAGGTGATAGTATAGCTGTAAATGGTGTGTGCCTAACTGCAACAACCATTAGCGGTAATATATTTACAGCGGATGTTATGGCGGAAACTATGCGACGTTCATCCTTAGGTCAGCTTTCAACCGGAAGTAAGGTGAATCTGGAAAGGGCTATGTCTGCAGAAGGCAGATTTGATGGACATATAGTGTCCGGGCATATAGATGGCTGTGGAACTATAAGAAGCTTTGTGAGAGAGGATAATGCTGTGTGGGTTACTATAGATACTCCTGCAGGCATATTAAAGTATATTATAGAGAAGGGCTCCATCGCAATAGATGGTATAAGCCTTACTGTGGCTTACGTGGATGATACATGCTTTAAGGTGTCTATAATCCCACATACTGCCGGTGATACCACTCTTCTTATGAAGAAGCCGGGAGATACAGTAAACCTGGAAAATGATGTCATAGGAAAGTACGTGGAGAGGCTCTTAGGTTTTAGTAAAGCTGCAGACAATGATAAAGAAAGTACTAGCTTAAGTCACACAAGAGGCGCTAAAAACCAGATTACTAAGGAGTCTGGAATAACTTCAGATTTTCTTATGAAAAATGGATTTATGTAAACTAAAAAAATAGATATAATACTAACAGGAGGAATAATGCTAGATGAGTAATAAAGTAGAGTTTAACTCAATCGAGGAAATCCTAGAGGATTTAAGACAAGGAAAGATAGTGGTAATCCTTGATGATGAGGATAGGGAAAATGAGGGAGATGTAATCTGTGCAGCTGAGTTTGCAACAACTGAAAATGTAAACTTTATGGCAAGCTACGCTAAGGGACTTATCTGTATGCCTATGGCACCTGAGTACACAGACAGACTTAATCTGCCACAGATGTGTATCACTAATACTGATAATCACTGTACAGCATTTTCAGTTTCAGTTGACCATGTGGATACAACCACAGGAATATCTGCTTATGAGAGAGGTATTACTGCCAGAAAGTTTGTAGAGGATGATGCCAAGCCATCAGACTTTAGAAGACCGGGACATATGTTTCCACTTGAGGCAAAACCTGGTGGAGTAATCGAAAGACAGGGACACACTGAGGCTACAGTGGACTTAGTAAAGCTGGCAGGCTTAAAGCCGGTAGGTCTTTGCTGTGAGATTATGAGAGACGATGGAAATATGGCTCGTTTAGATGATCTTGTGGAGTTTGCTAAGAAGCATAACCTGAAGATATCAACCATAGAAAAGCTGGTACAGTACCGTAAGGAGCATGAGGTATTTGTAGAGTGTGTGGCCAAGGCTAAGATGCCAACCAGATACGGTGAGTTCACAATTCACGGATACATCAACAAGCTTAATGGAGAGCATCATGTAGCTCTTGTAAAAGGAGACATAACAGATGGTGCACCTGTACTTTGCAGAGTACATTCGGAGTGTCTTACAGGTGATGCTTTAGGCTCAGCACGCTGTGATTGTGGTCAGCAGTATGATGCGGCTATGAAGATGATAGCTAAGGAGGGCCGAGGAGTACTTCTTTACATGAGACAGGAGGGCCGTGGCATAGGACTTATCAATAAGATTAGAGCTTATCAGCTTCAGGATAATGGAAGAGATACAGTTGAAGCAAACTTAGAACTTGGCTTCCCAGAAGACGCAAGAGACTACACTATAGGAACTCAAATTCTTGTAGACCTCGGAATAAAGCAGCTTAGACTTATGACTAACAACCCACTTAAGATGTATGGTCTTAAGGGTTATAACTTGGAAATCGTTGAGAGAGTTCCTATAGAGATGGAGCCGGGAGTACACGATATCTTCTATCTTAAGACAAAGAAGGAGAAGATGGGACATATCCTTAACAACATAGAAGATTAAATAATATATCAGGAGGAAAAAATTATGAAAACATTAGAAGGAAAGATGGTAGCAGAGGGAATTAAGGTAGGTATTGTAGCAGCAAGATTTAACGAATTTATCGTTTCAAAGTTAATCGGTGGTGCTATGGATGGTCTTACAAGACATAACGTAAGTGAGGATGATATCACTCTTGCATGGGTACCGGGAGCATTTGAGATTCCACTTGCAGCTAAGAAGATGGCTAAGTCAGGAAAGTATGATGCAGTTATCTGCCTTGGAACAGTAATCAGAGGTGCAACAAGTCATTATGACTATGTATGTAATGAGGTTTCTAAGGGAATCGCAGCAGTATCTATGGAGACAGAGGTTCCTGTAATGTTCGGTATCGTTACAACTGAGAATATTGAGCAGGCTATTGAAAGAGCTGGTACAAAGGCTGGTAATAAGGGTTATGACTGTGCTCTTGGAGCTATTGAGATGATTAATCTTATGAAGCAGATGTAATAATAAACTAATAAGGTGATTAGATGAATAATTCAGATATGAAGCTACTGTTTTTCGATATAGACGGTACATTGATAACTGACGATTCTAGAAAGTATTATCCGGATAGTACCAAGGAAGCTATCCGTAAAGCCAGAGAGAAGGGGCACAAGTGTTTTATAAACACCGGACGCGTATATGCTACAGTTGACGATTATATTCGTCAGCCCGGCTTTGACGGTTTTGTCTGTGGCTGTGGAACAAATATATATGCAGACGGACAGGAGGTATTGTACGTGCCTTATAGTCGGGAGAAGTCCGTAAAGGTGGCTGAGCTTTGCAGAAAGTATGACTATAAGGGTATATTTGAGCATAAGAATCATATAGCTTTTGACGGAACTATATCTGGTGGTGAGCACAGAGTGATTCTCGACTACTTTATAAATATGGGTGTCAAAATAATAGATGACATACATTCGGAGGAGTTTGTATTTGACAAGCTGGCAGTATGGCATGGTGCAGGCAATCCTAATTTGGAGGAGTTCAAGAATCAGATTAGGGAGGATTTTCAGTGCATTATAAGAAGTGATTCATTTGTGGAGCTTATTCCTCATGGATATTCTAAAGCTACCGGAATAAAATTCCTTATGGACTACTATAATGTGCCTATTGAAAATGTTTTTGTATTTGGAGATAGTAATAATGACTTGGAAATGTTAAAATATGTTCCGAACAGCATTGCTATGGGAGTATGCTCAAAGGAGGTTGCAAGGGTTGCCTCCTACAGAACAGACACTGTGGAAAATGATGGAATATATAAGGCTATGAAGCATTTTGGAGTGATATAGAATGAATGAACGAAAGCTAAAGCAACTTAACATACTGGTTATTGCAGCAATTTTTATAGCTGTGGTGGCATCTGTTTTATTTGCCACCAAGTTTTCTCCTGAGAATGAGAATCCCATAACAGGTTCTAATTTGGAGGACTTTAACTCTAATTGGGTGCTTAGGGATTATAGAGGAGAAGATGACCAGATAATTGATCTTCCGGCGAATATAGAGGCTAATGCGGGAGAAACCCTGCTTATTATGCACAAGGTTCCTGATAATGTTACCGACACATCTGTTTTACTATTTGAAACTGAGTTTCAAAATATAGTAGTAACTATAGGTGAGGAGAAGGTATATTCAAACGGTGTGTTGACAGAGCAGGAATACATGAAGAATGCGGTTCCTTGTCAGAACATAATAAGTATAGGAAGTGCGAAGCCGGGAGATGTTGTATGTATATATATCGCATCAGCCTACAATAAATACAGTGGTAAAATCGGAAGCATATCCTATGGAACTAAGGGTGATGCCATAGCAAGTATAGTAAAGGAAAATGGTATCTCCTTTGTTATAGCGGTAACGCTTATAATAGTTACAATTCTTCTGGCAGTTTCCCTGCTCTTTATGAAGAATGTAAATGTTGATAAGAGAAAATCAATATACGCCTTTGGATTTATACTGCTTACAGCGGTTTGGTGTCTAACAGATAATCCTATATTAGAGCTTTTTAATGGCAACGTATTTGGTGTGTATATGACAAATATTGTTATGCTTTTGCTGATGCCTATAGTGTATATTATGCATCAGAGATGCTTTGCGGTTAAGAGAAGGTTTGCGAAGATATTTGAGATTGCAATGTATGTATATGCGGTTAATCTTTTAACCGGTCTTGTGTTCCAGTTTATGAAGGTGTGTGATTTTGCCACCTATGAAACCTTTACTAAGGTGCTCATAACTATAGGACTTGTGCTTTTATCAGGTATAATGTACCTGGCAGCAGACACTTATTCAGATAAGACAATATATAGCAACTTGGTTGCTAACCTTACACTGACAGTAGCCTGTGTTTTAGAGGCCATACTTTCACTGTTTAGCTTCTACCTTCCTTATGATGGAGTTGCGTTGCAGACAGGAGTGTATATATTCCTTATTCTGCTTGTTGTAGCTACCCAGAAGAATATCATCAAGGAGATGAATAGGGAGAAGGAGCAGGCCATAAGCAATGTGGAGCACCAGAGAGATGATATGGTTAAAAATATCAACACAGCTCTTATATATAGTGGTATGAATATAGCGGCAGCATCTTTAAAGGATAGAGACAGAGAGAATAGTCGATTAGTATATGACACATCTAAGTATATGAAATATAATCTGATGGCTATAAATGAGAAGGATTTAGTTCCATTTTCACAGGAGCTTGAATATATTAAGGCATTTCTCGGCATAGAGAAGAGAAAGAACCCAGAGCTTGAGATTACAGTAGAGGATAAGGTGACAGAATTCCTGGTTCCATTTAATACTATTGAGCCTCTTGTGGAGAATGCAGTTTTAATGGGAGCCTTAAAGGCTGATGCAAATAGCAGAATAGTATTTAGAAGCTATGAGAGATTGGACTGCTTTGCTATACAGATAGTAGATAATGGTAAGGGAATAGGGCCTGACAAGAGGTTCGCAGGTAAGCAAAGCTTTAAAACCATTAAGAAGAGAATAAAATCCGGAGTTAAGGGAACAGTAGAGATTAAGACCAAGCCGGATAAGGGAACTATAGTAACTGTAAAGATACCTAAAGAGGGATTTGTAATTAAGGAGTAGTGTGACATGACATTTTCAGAGCAGATTTGGTATGGCATGTTTAAGCCATCAAAATATAAAGAGGTATTAGAGCTAAAAGCAAGACGCTCTGTGCTGTATGTGGTAGTACTTATGCTTATCCTTGGTTTGGTAACATTTGTAATGCCCACTGCAGCGGTGATAGCAGGCTTTGGCGGTATGGAGAAGCTGTTTACTGAAACTATGAGTCCTATGAGCTATGATGGTGAAGAACTTACCATAGAAAGACCGTTTAGAATGGCTGTTGAGGGAAGTATATTTATAATTGATACAGAGAGCTATACAGTGCCTGATTCAAAGCTTGAAAGAGATGGCGCTTATATTGCTGTTGGAAGCAAGAATATTAGATTGACCACAGTTATAGGCGGACAGATATGGTCAGACTCAACTATGCCACTTAATCAGGTTATAGGTGCAGGCTTTAACAATCAGAGTCTGGTTAGCCTTATACCTGCCATATATGTATCCCTGTTTATATGCTATCTTATAATGTGTCTGGGATACTTTGTGAAGTATGCGGTATTCGCCTTGATATTATCCATATTTATCAATTCAGTTAACAAGCAGATGAATATAGGACTATCCTTCGGCCAGGTGTTTATGCTGTGCTTCTATGGACAGTCCCTTGGAATGGTAATATCTAATTTTAATCTGGCTATAGGATTTATAGATCCTACCATTGTAAGTCTAGTAACTATGTTTGTATCAATACATTTTATCACATCAGCAGTTATGCTAATGAATAAGAGCAATCAGGTCTGATATTTCAGCCTTAGACATAGAACTCATATTACTGTTGTGAAAAGCTTTATTATATGTGACCTCCTGGAGTATAAAATCCGGGAGGTTATATTTATTTGCAGCATCCTCGTTAGGAAATTCAATCTCTCCCATGACAAGTCCGTCAAACAAATCCTTGAAATAATCAAGCTCTAAGATAAGGCCATCATTAAGAGGGATAATATATCTTCGCTTCGTGATAATATTTCCATCAGCCTTTGCCAGAAGAGAGTTATAATCCTGAGCTTCTAAGCTTAGCTCGAATTCCTCTCTGGAAAGCATACCCTTGGATTTTACTGTAAGAATGTATTCTTCCTCAGTAGGATTTGTGTTGCCTGCAACAAAGCTAACCTTTTTTCTTACCCTGATAACCGGGGAGGTTGATATATATGCCTGCTGTAGCTCCACATAATTATAATTATTTAGATTAAATGCATCTTTTTTGACTAAGAATTTTCTTTCTATTTCCATGATTTGCCTCCTTTAGCTTGAAGAAAACTTAAATGTATTATATACTATTTCTGTATGAATTTTAAGAATAAAAAATGATTGGTTTACATTTAATGACTAATTATTAAAATTGGGAGGATTTTATGAGTAAGGTAAATATGTATTTTGCAACCGGATTTGAAGAGGTTGAAGCTTTGACTGTAGTTGATCTGCTTAGGAGAGTAGGTATTACAGTTGATATGGTATCCATTACAGGTATCAAGGAGGTAAAGGGGGCTCACGGTATAACTGTAAGGATGGACAAGGTGTTTGATAATGCAGACGATGATGTGGATATGCTTATACTTCCGGGAGGTATGCCTGGAACTACCAATCTTGCTGCACATTTAGGTCTTGAAACGATGATTAAAACATATAATAACAGGGGAAAGTATATCGCAGCAATCTGCGCAGCTCCTACAATATTTGGTAAGATGGGACTTCTCAAGGGAAAGCTTGCAACCTGTTATCCAGGTATGGAGGATGGATTAGTGGACGCGTATGTTCAGTATGATCCGGTTGTTGTAGATGATAATATTATTACAAGCCGAGGTGTTGGTACAGCCATAGATTTTGGCTTAGCGATAGTGAAGATATTGATAGACCAGGAGACAGCAGATAAGCTGGCTAAGGCTATAGTATATAACGTATAGTCTAAAGGGACTAGAGTAAGGAGACTAAATATGTTTAGTATTACTGTTAAAGATATATTGGAAGCTACGGGAGGTGTACTCCTCAGTGGTAATGAAGAGGTAAGAATCAAGGATGTTTGTATTGATTCCAGACTGATTAAGGAGGGTGACCTGTTCGTACCTTTAGAGGGTGAGAATGTAGATGGACATCGCTTTATCGAAAGTGCCATGGAAAAGGGAGCTGCAACACTTACCTCACAGCATACAGGAATAGTAATATCAGAGAAGCCATACATATACGTAAGTAACGTGTTAAAGGCACATCAGGACATAGCGAAGTACGTGAGGAGTCATCTAAAGCTTCCTGTTATAGGAGTAACAGGTAGTGTGGGAAAGACCACAACCAGAGAGATGATAGCCACTGCGTTGTCAGGAAATCTTAATACCTATCAGACAGAGAAGAATTATAATTCACAGATAGGTGTTCCAATATGTATTGACAGAATAACCAGAGACCATAAGGCAGCAGTCCTTGAGATGGGAATAAGCTTAGAGGGTCAGATGGATATTCTCTCTGATATAGTTAAGCCTGATGTGTGCGTAGTAACAGTAATTGGTGTGGCACATATGGAATATCTCAAATCCAGAGAAAACATCAGAGCCGAAAAGCTTGCCATAACTAATCATATGAATCCGGACGGATTGGTGCTCTTAAATGGTGATGATGAGATGTTGGCAGAGCTAAGAGGCACTATGAACGAGAAGGTTCGTTTCTACGGTACCGCAGAATGGTGTGATTACAGAGCTGAGAATATAGAAGAGAGAAATTATAAGTTCTATTATGACTTTGTATGTGGAGATATTAGGATTCCTGTGGAGCTGAATGCTTTGGGTGTTCACAATGTTGGGAATTCTCTGGCTGGTTTAGCCATTAGCCACTATATGGGCTTAGACCTTAAGAAGGCGGCAGGGGGCTACAAGGATTTCAAGGGCTTGAGACAAAATCTTATCAGTGTACCGGGAAAGTACACTATAATAGATGATACCTACAATGCCAGCCCAGACTCTATGAAGGCTAGTATAGATGTATTGGCTGACCTAAAGAGTGAGGGTAAAAAGATAGCTGTCTTAGGCGATATGTTTGAGCTTGGAGAAAATACCGAGCAGTTCCACTATGAGGTTGGAAAGCATCTGGCAACTAAAAATATAGATGAGCTGGTGGTTGTGGGAGAGTACTCACAGCAGTATGTAAAGGCTGTAGAGGAATCAGACTGCCAGACCAAGTGCTATTCCTTTAAGGATAATGGAGAGGTAACATTGTACCTGATGTCAGTTATGGCTCCAGAGGATATAGTGCTTATTAAGGGCTCAAATGGTATGAACTTAAAGGATGTTGTAACCAATATGCAGGGCTAAGCTTAAAGTAAAAAATATTGTCGTTGGACTGTGAGAGTCCAGCGACTTTTTTACAAGAAAAGTACTGAAAATAAAAATGAAAATAATTATCAAAAAGATGTTGACAATATCAAAGCCTTGTGATATATTGAATTCAGAACAAAACAGTAATGATTATCATTATCGAATAGAGAGGAGTCATAGCTGTTAGATAAATATTTTTTTACATCGAAAGGAGATAAGATTATGAGTAAGTTTGTATGTAGTGTATGTGGATATGTTCATGAGGGAGATGCGGCACCAGAGAGATGCCCACAGTGTAATGTACCAGCTGAGAAGTTTGTAGAGCAGGCAGCTGAGAGAGTTTGGGCAGCAGAGCATGTTGTAGGTGTAGCACAGGGCGCTCCAGAGGATATTATGGAGGACTTAAGAGCTAACTTCATGGGAGAGTGTACTGAGGTAGGTATGTACCTTGCTATGGCTAGAGTAGCACATAGAGAGGGATACCCAGAGATCGGTCTCTACTGGGAGAAGGCAGCATACGAGGAGGCAGAGCATGCAGCTAAGTTTGCAGAGCTTTTAGGAGAGGTTGTAACAGACTCAACTAAGAAGAACCTTGAGATGAGAATCGAGGCTGAGAATGGAGCAACTTTAGGTAAGTTCGACCTTGCTAAGAGAGCTAAGGCACTTGACCTTGACGCAATCCATGACACAGTGCATGAGATGGCTAGGGATGAGGCTAGACATGGTAAGGCATTCGAGGGACTTCATAAGAGATACTTTGGCTAATTAGAAGCCGCATAGATACTAGGTTCTAGAACTTTAAGTATATTGTAAGAGGATAGATACAGGTTGTGTCTATCCTTTTTTTATTGGTTTGGTTTGTCCGCTCTTTGTCCTTTTGCCTTTTGGACTAATTAAAAACAGTTTGAGTTTGTCCTTAAAAAGTTTGTCCTTTACTATAATAACAATATAGTACGACATTATACAAAATTACTATCAATATAAAGTTAAAACAATAGAGCAGCAGTGTTAAACTGCTGCTCTATTGTTTTATTACTCTACTGGTGTAACGGTTCCACTTATTTCTATTACCTCAACATTCTTATTATACAAAAGATAATCGTGTGTTACATAACCATCTGGCAAAGAAAAATCATCAGATACCTGTTCGCTATCTCCGGAAATATTAGTATCTAATTCAAATATCATTTCATATGTACCATTTTCACTTTGCGCAAAAGTCCCTAGCATATATGTATCAAACTTATAAGACTCGTACTCTCCACTTAATTTTATTTTAATTTTAACATCATTATAGTTAAAATTTGTGGATGCACCTTTAACATAAGCATTGCCTATTATATCACCATAAAACATCAATGCTGAATAATCATCTGTCAATCTTACACTTTGAGACACTCCATACATATCTCCAGAAGCATGCCCGCTTACATCTATGTTCAGGTAATCATCGTAATTTTCTAATGTTAGTTCGATCTCTTTACTCTTTCCGCAAGCTGTAAGACAAAACACCATAGTACATATCGATAGTAATATTATTATTTTTTTCATAGTTATAGGTCTCCTTTTTCTATTAATTTGTTTAGCATAGAGTACAATTTTTCAAAATCGAAATTATATTGCTTTAATTGTTGAATAGTTTGTTTTTTGCCCATAGTATCGATATATAATTCGATTTCGGTTATTATCTCCTTGTATTCTGGTGTTGTTACTTTAGTATAATCCAATACACTCATTATTGAATTGTACGGTTTCTCCTCGATATTTTCTCTAGCAGGATAATTGGCAGGGGAAATCTTTTTTAAGATTGTCTCTAATTTTAAACCTTCGGATAACATACTATACCTCCTAAATTCATTTTCTGAATATTATAATACAACAAATGACTTGTGTCAATCGCGCTACGCTATTGTTACAAGGTTTATTGTGCGTGAATATCTCTATAAAATGATATCGGAGGTGTTGTTTTGAAACAGGAATATAAAGAGCTTTATGAAAAGTTTGGTTTGAATGTTGTATATTACAGAAAGAAGATGAAAATTACTCAATTGCAGCTTGCGGAGTTGGCAGAAGTTGATCGAAGTCATATAAGTGCAATCGAGCTGGGAAAGGTTGGAGTATCTTTTGATGTGATTTTTAAATTGTGTGAGGTCTTGAAAATAACACCAAAAGAGTTATTTGATTTTAGAGATTAGAGGCAGCGGAAAATTTCTGCTGTCTTTTGCTTTATCGTCGTAATTTCCCTTAAATAACTTAAACCCCTTATTTTACTCTAATTACCTCAAATCATTGAAATTACTGGACAGTAGAAAAATCTCCGTTTTCAAAGAACACAAACATTTCACAGAATGTCACAAATCACGACACTTGTTCAAATCTTTATTCTTTACTTAAAATAGAAATCCTATCTATAATTGTAATGTAAGAAATGCATTTCTAGGTATTCACATATGTAGCGCGTAGCATATGGGATAAATTGCTTAGAAAGGAAGATAAAATTAATGGATAATACCACATTTGATTATTCAGGTCTTACTGGACCTCTAAAGTACAGGCTTACCAACGACTATATGTTTAAGGCGTTTTTGCAGAAGAACGAGAAGGCGCTACGAGGCTTGTTATGTGCTCTGCTTAGGCTAAAACCGGAGGACATAAAATCTGTTGTTATTACTAATCCCATAGTTCCTGGGGAGACCATAACTGACAAATCCATTGTTATGGACATCAGGTTGGTTATGAATAATGACAGAAACATTAATATTGAGATGCAGGTGGATAACCTGGGTGACTGGCCGGAGCGTTCTCTTACATATCTGTGCAAGAGCTATGATCAGCTTAAAAAGGGAGAGAATTACATCGACTCTATGAAGGTAATACATATAGGGATATTGGACTTTACACCGGAAGGATTTCCTAAAGAGTTGTATCTGGACTATCACTTTGTTAATAAAAAAAGTGGTCACATCTATAGTGACAAGCTTACGATTCTTATGCTACAATTAAATCAACTAGGAAACGCAGAGGATGAGGCGAATATGCCTGATTTGTACCACTGGGCGCGACTATTCCGCGCCACTACCTGGGAGGAGATTATCATGTTAGCTGAGATGAATGAGAATATAAAGGAATGTATAGTCACACTTAAGGAGCTGTCCGAGGATGAGAAGATTCAGCTTGAATGTGAGGCCAGAGAGCGCCATAGAATGGATTTGGCTGCGGCTACTAGGTTTGGTCGTGAAGAAGAACGACACTCTAACATAGTTAAATCTATTTCAAGTCTTAGAGCTATTTCATTGTCTGACAACCAGATAGCAGAGCATCTGGTAAATACCTTTGACGTTACTCTAGAGCAGGCAAATCAGTACATTAAGGAAAATACACACTAACACTTTAAAGCGCTACTAATTTTCACGATTATGCAGAAACACATTGAAAAAATGCCATACATCATTTAAAATTAAACTATATGATGTATCGGAGGATTTTGTGTGGGAATAAGATTATCTGAATTAGAGGCTGAAAGCCGCATAACTCTCTTAGTCAGCACCGAAGACAATGAGATGAGACTTGAGGGCTACATTAAGAAGGTCATTAACGACGCTGTAGCTATTATAGGCATTGATTTTGAATCCCCCCAGAGACTTAATTTTGATAACGTAAAGGTTCAGCTGGAGTGCTTATTAGGTGAGAACATTCCATACTTGTGGAAGCAGGCAAGGATAGTTAATTATAAAAATGAATATGTACTTCAGGTTGCCTGCGAAGGAATAAGACATAACAGAAGAGGAAGCTTTAGAGTGTCGGTATCCGGTATAGGAACCCTGAAGATGGTAGGTCGTGGCTCTATGAAGGTTATGGTTAAGGATGTTAGTGCCACTGGTTTTGGATTGTCCGATAGAACTAAGGAGCTTGGGCTTAATATAGGAGACCGAGCTAACCTAATCTATGAGGAGAATGGCTATGAGCTTAATCTTACCGGAATTATGGTTCGTATAGAAGAGCGTGAGGATATGATGATCTACGGCTTTGAGATTACTAATCTGTGTAGAGATTTACCAAAATATATCAGCTATAAGCAGAGACATAAGGGATAAAGTACATTTTGCATAAGGGCGAAAACCTTTGTGCAAAATGTATTTTTTTTATTAGCATTTTATTAAACCATTGGTAAATACTTAAGAAAATGTCGAAAATCCTTGCAAAACCTAGAAAAAAGGGTTATTATCTAACCTAGCGAAAATGTAATAGACATCATTGGTGAGCATATATAACAAATATTTAGATTTTTTATGGAGGAATTTTACAATGGCAGTTAAGAAGGCAACAGTAGAGGCAGCTATGGCTAAGGTAGAGGCAGCTAAGGCAGCAGAGAAGAAGACTGAGACTAAGGCAGCAGCTAAGAAGGCTCCAGCAAAGAAGGCAGAGACTAAGGCAGCTCCAAAGGCAGAGGCTAAGAAGGAGGAGGCTCCAAAGGCAGAGGCTAAGAAGGCACCTGCTAAGAAGGCAGCAGAGAAGAAGACTGAGACTAAGGCAGCAGCTACAAAGGCTCCAGCTAAGAAGGCAGAGACTAAGGCAGCTCCAAAGGCAGCAGAGAAGAAGGCTCCAGCTAAGAAGGCACCTGCTAAGAAGACAGCAGCTAAGGCAACTGAGACAGTTGTTATCGAGTACGCTGGCGGACAGGTTAACACAGCTGATATCGTAGCTAAGGCAGTTGAGGTAAGTGGAAAGAAGTCAATCAAGACTCTTAATGTTTACTATCAGCCAGAGACTGGAATGGTTTACTTCACAGCTGATGGCGAGGAAGGTTCATTCGCTCTCTAAGATATGGAAATAAAAAAAGCTCAGGAATTCCTGAGCTTTTTTTATATTACATTCCTTTTGCTTTAGCGGTACATGACTTCATAGCTTCAATTACTGAACTGCGGAAGCCCTTTTCCTCTAGTACTCTTACAGCTTCGATGGTTGTTCCACCAGGTGAGCATACCATATCCTTAAGCTCTCCCGGATGCTTTCCGGTTTCTAATACCATCTTTGCACTTCCAAGCACTGCCTGAGCAGCAAACTTATATGCCTTGTCCCTTGGCATACCATCAGCTACCGCTGCATCAGCCATAGCCTCTATAAACATAAATACATAGGCAGGTGAGCTACCACTTACGGATACACACACGTCCATAAGACTTTCAGGGATGGCCTCTGCCATACCAAAGCTTGAAAGTAAGCTCATAACATATGTAAAGTCATCATCAGTTACATTTGCATTCTTGCATACACCGGTTACACCCTCACCCACAAGAGCAGGTGTATTTGGCATGGTTCTTACAAGCTTTATGTTGCTTCCGAGGATTGATTCAACCCATGAAATAGTTTTACCCGGGGCGATAGTTACTATAAGCTGATCAGGTGAGATGATATCCTTGATTTCGTTTAGAACAGTTTCGTAAAACTGTGGCTTTATAGATAGGAATAATACCTCGCTTTCGGATACGACTCTTGTGTTGCTTCTTGTAGCGTTAACGCCCAAATCATCAGCTGCCTTTGCTATAGCAGCCTCCGATGCATCGGAAACAATAATATCTGTATTTTTAATATCAGTCTTTTTGGTGATGCCCTGAATTATGGCAGAAGCCATATTTCCACAGCCTATAAATCCAATCTTGTAATTCATAATAATACCTTAACCAGCTAGTGGCCCTTTCCCTTATAGTAATCATCCCTTACTGTTATACCAGTATCTGGGATATCTGTGATAATACCGTCTACTCTCTTTTTTAGAAGCTTCTTCATAGTTGATTCCTTGTTAACCGTCCATACGTATATCTTCTTTCTAAGAAGTCTCATACGAAGTATAAAATCCCAGGTTACCAGCTTGTGATGAGGTGAAACAAAGTCAGCATCCACCAGCTTTAATCTTCGGTATGGAAGATATTCGTTTACACGTCTTTTTACATCGGCATCCTTGTATCCAAGCAACAGTCCTGTGTAAACCTTTTTGTCTAGAAGCTTAACCTTCTTAACAGCAGTGTCTAAAAAGGATTTTATCATAAAGCTGTCATAAGAAAAATATTTTTTTACTAAAGATAAAACCTTGAATTCATAGCCTGTTTCCTTAAGCTCTATGTCTAGCTTAATCTTTCCCTGACACAGCTTTAGAATATCCTCGAGCAGTGGAACCTGATAGCCTTTAGCACCAGCCAAGTTATTTAACTCCTGATATGTTAAGAATTTTATAGGTGTAGCATCCATTAAGTCATCGTGAAAAACTATAAGCTTTTTGTCCTTGGTTTGGCGCACATCCATCTCTGCATAATCAGCACCAAGAGAAATGGCTAGTGAAAAACTGTCTATGGTATTATCAGTCCCAGCTAATTTGGAAGCTCCCCTGTGGGCTATAATCTGAGTTCTCATAGAATCCTCCCATTAATTTTAATATGTTCCCCTAAGCTCTATTATAGGCGAGCCCTTGCCTTTGATATAATCACCGGTGATGGTCACCCTACCGATGGTGTCATCTCGTGGAATCTGAAACATAATATCAAGCATAAACTTCTCTATGATGGCGCGAAGTGCTCTTGCACCTGTCTTTCTTTCAAGGGCAAGCTCAGCGATTGCCTCGTAGGCACTGTCATCAAATTGAAGGTCAACCTCATCTAATTCCAGAAGCTTTTTGTACTGCTTTAATATAGCATTTTTTGGCTCCTTAAGTATCTTGATATACATATCCTTATCTAAGGCATCCAGAGTGAATAGTACAGGAAGTCTTCCTATAAACTCAGGAATCATACCAAATTCTCTAAGATCTTCGATGGAAACCTCCTTCATAATATCCATATTGTCCTTGTGCTTATCCTTAAGGTCTGCATTAAAGCCGATGGCAGACTGCTTGTTAAGCCTTGCTGCGATGATTTTTTCCAAATCCGGAAATGCACCGCCACATATGAATAATATGTTCTTAGTGTTCATAGTTGTAACAGGTGTCATGGCATTCTTGCTTCCTGAGCCAACAGGAACCTCAACCTCTGAACCCTCTAATATCTTAAGTAAGCCCTGCTGAACTGCCTCGCCACTTACATCTCTGCTGTGGGTTTCCTTCTTCTTTGCAATCTTATCAATCTCATCTATGAATACGATTCCGCGCTCAGCTTTCTCAACGTCATTGTCAGCAACTGCTAAAAGCTTAGACAGGATGCTCTCTACGTCGTCACCTATGTAACCGGCCTCTGTAAGTGATGTGGCATCAGTTATGGCGAGAGGTACATTTAACAGCTTAGCCACTGTTTTAACCAGATAGGTCTTACCGCAGCCTGTAGGTCCAAGCATAAGCATGTTTGACTTTTCGATTTCAATATCGTCCATAGTGTTAGTGATAACTCTCTTATAGTGGTTGTAAACAGCTACAGATATACATTTTTTTGCGTAGTCTTGTCCTATGACATACTCATCTAACATAGCCTTTATCTTGTGTGGAGCAGGGATGTTCTCCATAGTTAGTGGAGCTTCCTCCTTTTTCTCCTTAGGCTTTTTCTTCTTAACCTTCTGAGATTTTGGAAGGTCATTAAATGGCATAAACTCTGACAGATTTATATTTGGCATCTTGCTCAGGTCTAAAAATGACATAGGATTGCTACTTAGTGAGTCAAAGCTTTTCTGAATACATTCATTACAGATGCACATATTTCCCGGCATAGTAATAAATGGACCTGCTGATGATTCAGGTCTTCTACACAGGTAGCAATACTTTTCGTATTCGTCTCTTTCATCGTCGTTATTATTTATATTGTTTGACATACATTCTCCTCCGTATACTAATTGCAATAAAAAACATTTATATTATAACACCTAATTACACTAATTACTATGTTATAAAAAGGAAAAAATTTAAATACTATTTTTTCTATTTTAGAGCAACGTATTATTGAAATTCGTAGGAAATTATGTATTAATAATATGTAGATAGCGCAGTGTCTAGTACAAAATATTAGGGAAGTGATGAAAATGAAGAAGAGAGTTTTGGCATATCTTGCATATATTGATGAGCTTCTTGAGAAAGAGAATGTAGATTGGGAGGCTGAAACTAAAAAGCATCTGGTTCAGATAGGTTTTTTTGCCCATGAAAGATTAGTGCATCTTATAGTAATGGTTCTTTTTGCTTTAATGACTACGGTTACCATATTATATTGCAACTACACTAATTCCATGATAGCGCTGGTGCTGACCATAGCACTTTTAGTTTTGCTTATACCTTATATTATGCATTATTATCTATTGGAAAATAGTGTGCAGCGTATGTACACTCAATATGATAAGATGATGAAAAAACAGGGAGAAGCATTTGAGCTTCAAAAGTAAATAAAAAGTGGTATGTCTTGTGTTTGCAAGTCATACCACTTTTTTATACCTATCTGTTTGTGTTGTTATCTTTTCTGGCAGAATTACCATTGTTAGAGGAATTATCCTCTGTTGTGCTGGTAGTGTTGCTATTGTTGTTGTCATTATTGTTGTTGATATCCATATCGTTTGTCATATCGTCTACACCATCAACAACTCCGTCAGTTACATCTTCAACACCATCTATTATGCCGTCAGTCACATCCTCAACACCATTTCCGATATCATCAGTGATGGAATTGTTATCATTTCTGTTATCGTTGTTTGAGTTCTGAGTTGTGTCTGTCTGACTAGTACTCCCAGTGTTGTTCTTCTCATCATCCTTGCCACAGCCTGCGAAGCAGAGTGCAAATACTACAAGTGATAATGAAAGTAATAATGCTTTCTTAAATTTCTTCATAATTTTAATCTCCTTATCAAAAGAATTATACATATAGTATGACCTAAAATAAGGAGATTATTTATAACTATCAAAAATATTTTCAATTGTAAAATTAAGGAAATGAATTTAATTAATTGTTTTCATCATTGCAATCAAAGCAATTCCCTATATCCGCCAGCTGACAAAGCTGCTTGCAGTCGTAAGGGTCGTTGGTTTCAAGTGGCTTAATTCCTCTGTTTAAAAGACCGCCATTGACAAAATCTAAGCATAAAGAATTCTCGGTTTGTGTTGTGCTACCCTTAGATACAACTGCTTTTCCGTTGTGTGGAAGCTGATACTGGGAGAAGTAAATGGATTTGACTATCAGTGTAAGACCGACAGTGATGGTTCCGTCAACTGTATCTAATGCTATAACCTTAGGTATTCCCATAAGATTAAGTCCTTGCTCTAACTGACTGTTTGTAGTTGAGAAGCCTACCACATTAAGAGAAGGTGTAGTCACGTCTCCACCTGTGTATACAACTCCGTAAGGAGCGAAGAGGTTGATAACCAATGAGCTCGGATTAGTATCCTCGTCATAGCCTGGATCTGTTATCAGTGCAGGCAGGTAAACAACCTCCTCAGCGGTAACAGTGCCAAGCAATCTCTTGCAGCAGTCATAAAGCTTAATGGCAAAAGTAACTAAAAGGTTTGTAAGGGTAATTTCGTAACAGTTTGGTCTCTGGGCTATAGGCTCCACGGTTACAGCATCCTCACCGGTGGTTGCGAAGGTGATGTCTATAACCTCCGCACTGGCATATACTGCAGTTGGATAGGTTGTTGGGACGGTGGCAGGAAGTGGAAATGTTCTGCACACATTGATTCCCAGCTCGTCATATACAACGGGAGCAAGTACGGTTAGATACTGAGGCTCGCCACATTGAGGGTTAATGCAAGCATCCACACAATCGTGGTCAGACAAGCCGCCATTTATCAAATCACTTACGATGACCTTGTTATTGCATCCGCATCTTGACATATTTTTGTTCCTTTCAAATGTGCTTACAATAATATATTCAGAGTAGTGAGAATTGTTGACAGGTAGTGGCAGAGTTTTATGTATTCGCGTTATGTAAACCGATAAAACTCGACAAAATGTTACAAAACTATGTTGATAATTATGTGGATAAAGTGGAAAACTTAGAATTTAAGCCATATGTGACTGTGGATAATATTACAAAAATGTTACACTAAAATGAAGTTTACTTCACATATTTACTTGACATAATATCCGAAAAGGTTTACAATAAAAAATGCGACCCTTTTTTCGAAAATTCGAAAAGGTTCGCACCATAGAATTTGTATCTGCAGTAAATTATAACACAATATATTGAAATGTAAAGGATTTTTTATGAAAGACCTTAAAGACATGGAAATTGAATATTTTGAGGATTTTTCTGAGGAAAATAATACGGATACTCAGGAATTACCATACAACAGAAGAAATGTGGATAACCTAAAAAGGCTTATAGGTGCATCATTTGTACTTATGTGCTGCATACCTGTGTTTTTCTGTCTTTATCTTATGGTGAAGATGAACAGACTTGATGCAAGGGTGGAGAATTTAAAAGAGAACATAAGCGTTATGAATCAGGTAGAACAGGTGGCTGTTAAAACAGAGTCTACAGAGGGGATAAGTAAGCAAGATAAGGAACTGTTGGATCAGAGTGCGGCGGAGGAGCTGGAGAAAACTCCGGGAGAGGCTACAAATGTGCTTATGGGAAGCAGTGAAAGTCAGGATGCTTCTGCAGAGGATATTACTATGTCTTCGAATATAAGTGATTCTGCTTCAACTGTGAATCAGCCAACTACCACTGAGAGTGAGTCCGTATCTGTTAAGAGTAAGTATAAGGTTTATCTCACCTTTGATGATGGACCAAGTATATATACTGATGAGATACTTGATGTTCTCAAAGCAAACGATGTAAAGGCAACCTTCTTTGTGGTGTATAATCCGGATAAGACCTTGTGGCCTATGTATCAGAGAATCGTGGACGAGGGTCACACTCTGGCTATGCATTCCTACTCTCATGTATATGATGAGATATATTCCAGCGAAGAGGCGTTTAAGGATGATGTAAGTAGTATTCAAAGCTTCTTGTATGAGCAGACAGGGGTACAGGTAAAATATTACAGATTCCCAGGTGGAAGCTCCAATTCAGTGGGAGATGTTGACATTCAGGATTTAATGGGTTATTTATATGAGAGTGGTATTACGTATTATGATTGGAATGCACTTTCTGAGGATGCTGTAGACCCAACGTTAACTCCTGAGGAACTTAATGACAATGTAATGGGCTACGTCAGAGCTAATAATGAGGACTCCATAGTGCTTCTTCACGACCTTGAGAATGCGCCTGGCACAGCGGAGGGATTACAACAGCTTATAGATACCTTACAGGAAGAGGGCTACCAGATATGCCCTATCGACGATAATACCATACCAGTGCAGCATATTACCTACGAGGGAGAGTAGATATTAGATATGGATTATCCGTCAGCTATTAGTTATATAGAAGAAAAGAATAAGCTGGGCATTACGCCCGGCTTAGACAATATAAAGGAGCTTCTTAATCGTCTGGGGAATCCCCAGGATTCCTGCAAATGTCTTCACATTGGAGGAACTAACGGTAAGGGCTCTATTTTTGCGTTTTTACAGGACATTCTTATGGAGGCAGGTATGAAGGTTGGAAGATATGTCTCTCCAACTATTATGACATATCTTGAGAGATTTCAGATTAACAAGATTGATATGCTGGAGGAAAGGTTTGCCTCATACATTTATAAGGTGGAAGAGTCAGTAAGTGCTATGATGGAGGAGGGCTTTTCCAGTCCCAGCGCATTTGAGATAGAGACAGCTGTGGCATTTATGTACTTTAAAGATGAAGATGTTGATGTGGCACTTATTGAGTGTGGTATGGGTGGTAAACTAGATGCTACTAATGTAATGACCAGACCATTGGCATCGGTGTTTGCATCTATAAGTATGGATCATATGACATTTTTAGGAGATACATTGGAAGAGATTGCAGAGAATAAGTCTCATATTATTAAGGAGGGTTCTGTGTGCGTAGCTCATCCTCAAAGTGACAGGGTGTCAAAGGTATTAAAAAATAGATGTGAGCAGGTTGGCGCAAGCTATATAGAGGTTGATGAGGCGGATGTAGATGTTGTATCAGAGGCAGTAACAGGCAGTGTGTTTAAATATAAAAACAAGGAATATTCCATAAGTCTTCCGGGTACATTTCAGATAGGAAATGTGTGTACTGCCATAGAGATAGCTCATAAGGTATTTCAGCTTGAGGATGATATAATAGCTAGAGCAATTAGGAGCACTAATTGGCTGGGAAGGTTTACAGTAGTAAATCATGAACCTCTTACTGTTATAGACGGAGCTCACAACGAGAAGGCGTGGAGTGTGCTTAATTCAAGCATTAATAAGTATTTTACAAATAGACAAATTATCTATATAATAGGAGTGCTGAAGGATAAGGAATATGACAAAATGGTAGATATACTAAAGGATACTATGTCATATGCCATAGCAATAACACCGAATACTCCGAGAGGCTTGGATAAGGATATATTATCCGACCTTCTTCTAGTGAATGGTGTTCCTGCTACCACTGCAGAAAGCGCAAAAGAGGCTGTTTCTATGGCCTACGGGATGGCTGAGCCGGATGATGTTGTTATGATATGCGGTTCCCTTAGCTTTTTGGCAGAATACATTAATTACGATTACAGTAAGCATAAGGAATAGTGCTTTGGAGATTAGAATGAAAAGAATTGACGATATACTTGAACATCCTGAGTTTAAGGAAAATATAAAGCGAATTAATGAAGCAGAGATTGATAGAATATACTGTCTTCATGGTATAGAGCATCTGCTGGATGTGGCAAGAATTAGCTATATCATAAATATGGAGGAAAACCTGGGATATAACAAAGAGGTTATATATGCTATGGGTTTACTTCATGATATAGGAAGGAACTTAGAATATCAACAGGGCGTATCTCACCACCAAGCCGGGGGAGAGATAGCATTTGAAATCCTTAAGGATGTGGGGTTTTGTGAAGAAGAATGTAAGATGATATGTCAGGCAATTAAGAATCATAAGGAGCCTATGGATGGAGAGGACAAAAAGTCTCTAAATTATCTTCTTTTTAAGGCAGATAAACTATCTCGTAACTGTTTTAATTGTAAGGCTTATGACAGCTGTTATTGGGAAGTATCAAAAAAGAATAAAGGTATTACAGTATAAGAGGAGAATGCGGTATGATTATAGGTAAGAAGGAATTTCACGTTGGTAAGAGACCATATATAATGGGAATCCTTAATGTCACACCGGATTCTTTTTCTGATGGTGGACAGTTTTACAGAGAGGGAGATATATCTGACGTGGATAAAGCACTTAGACATGTGCGGGATATGGTTAATGATGGAGCAGACATAATAGATGTGGGCGGAGAGTCCACCAGACCGGGACACACACAGATATCTGTGGCAGAGGAAATAGAAAGAACCTGCTTTATAATAGAAGCAATTAAGGAACATTTTAATGTACCGGTGTCCTTAGATACTTATAAGGCAAAGGTGGCTCAGGCAGGAATACTTGCCGGTGCAGATATGATAAATGATATCTGGGGCTTAAAATATGACGAGGATATGGCGGCTGTAATTGCTAAGTCAGGGGTGGCCTGCTGCCTGATGCATAATAAAGATAACACCAACTATTATGATCTAATGGATGATATAAAGGACGACCTAAATGAAAGTGTAAGAATTGCCTTGGCTGCAGGCATTCCTAGGGATAAGATAATGCTAGACCCAGGTATAGGCTTTGGCAAAACCTATGAGCAAAATGTAAAGGTTATGAAACACCTTAGCGAGCTTAAAGCCTTAGACTATCCAATCTTACTTGGAACCTCTAGAAAATCCATGATAGGAAACCTTTTAGACCTGCCGGTAGAAGAAAGAGATGAAGGCACAATGGCTACTTCAGTATACGGATATATGCAGGGTTGCACCTTCTTTAGAGTGCACAACGTAAAGGCAAATTACCGCGCTTTAAAGACCGTATATGGAATAATGAAAGAGTAGAGATGGTCGCAAAGTTGAAGGGAAAAATTGCAATAAAAATGCAATAAGAATTGCAAGAAGAATATGTAAAAATGATAGAATAATGTAGTGAAATATGTTAGAATAAAAACAGTATGTGAACGTGAAAATTTTATTGACAAATGCAAGTGATGGATGTTGATAAAGAGCATTCTGCAAAAAATATAAAACATAGTACAAACCAGGGCTGGGCCAATAAATTATATTCCGACCGCGCCAGGGTAAGGCGGAGCTGACCGTTTTAGTGTCAGCGAAGCCTTATCCCTAGGCAGGCCGGCCAGTATGTATGCCTGCCCAGCCCGTCGCTTGAGGTATAATATGGACAAAATACTCATTAAGGACTTAGAAATATTTGCATACCATGGTGTCTTAGAGGAAGAGAAGCAAAAGGGCCAACCTTTTTTCGTCTCTGCAGAGCTATACCTTGACCTGCGTGAAGCAGGCATTAAGGATGACCTCTCTAAGACTGTTAATTATGCCACTGTATGCGAATTGATTAGGGATATTATGACCAGAGAAAAATTCGACCTTATAGAGGCGGTAGCTGAGACAGTGGCTGGAGCAATACTTCTTAATTACGAGTTAATTAAGGAGGTACATCTTGTTATTAGCAAGCCTAAGGCGCCTATTCCTATGAGCTTTGATACGGTATGCGTTGATATTGTCCGCAAGAAGCATATCGCATATCTGGGGCTTGGCTCTAATTTAGGGGACAAGGAGGGGTATCTTGACTTTGCCATAGATCAGCTTAATAAGGATGAATATATTAGAGTGAATAAGGTGTCAGAGTACATTGTCACAGAACCATATGGTGATGTGGAGCAGGACGACTTTTTAAATGGGTGTGTGGAGATAGAGACGTTGTACACACCTATGGAGCTTCTCAGTGTTATAAATGATATCGAGCAAAGTGCCGGAAGAAAGCGGCTTATACACTGGGGACCTAGAACCCTAGACATTGATATTCTTTTATATGATAGAGACATAGTAATGGAGGAGAAGCTTAAGATTCCTCATGTAGAGATGACTAAGAGAGAATTTGTGCTTAAGCCTTTATTTGAGATAGCTCCATTTGCAGTGCATCCAGGGGTGGGAAAGACTGTTATGGAACTGTATGAAACATTAATGGGAGAAGATATAAAACTATAGATTTCGGAGGTGGTTACATGGCATACAAAATGTTCGCAGCTATTTACGTTGGCTCCAACGAGATAGCTATGAGAATATATGAGATTAATGGAAGAAAATCATTTAAGTCTATCGATAGAGTAAGCCGTATTATAGAGCTTGGTAAGGATACCTACAGCAATGGCTTTTTGGGTACAGACTCCATTAATCAGATATGTGATGTTCTGAATTCATTTAAGAAGAAAATGAAGGAGTATCAGGTTACAGAGTACAGAGCCTTTGCCACCAGTGCAGTAAGAGAGGCGGAGAATACAGATATAGTTCTTGATGCTATTAAGCGTAATACCAATCTGGAGGTTAAGGTCTTAAGTAACTCGGAGCAAAGATATATTAACCTTAAGGGCATGGTGGCAAAATATGAGGACTTCCACCAGGTGGTTAGCAAGAACACAGCTTTTGTAGATGTAGGTGCAGGTAGTGTTCAGATATCTTTGTTTGACAAAAATAACCTGATAGTAACAGAGAATATTCCTATCGGTGCAGTTCGAGTAAGAGATTATCTTTCTATGATGGGCTCTAAGTCAGGTCGATTAGATAAGATAATGTCTGAGTACGTGGAGAATGATATTGTAACATTTAGAAATATATACCTTAACGATAAAGAGATTAAGAATGTTATTGCCGTAGGTGAGGTTGCCGCATCTATAAAGAAACTGGTGCCGGAGCTTGGCGTGGGAGACAGGATTAGTAAGGAGCAGTTTGAGGAGCTTTATAAGCTTATAATCGGGCACCATCCTCAGGAGATATCAGAAAAGTATGGTATCCCTTATGAGAGAGCAACCCTGATGCTGCCTAACATAATTATCTATCAGTCCTTCCTGAATAACTGTAAGGCAGAGGAGATATATTTCCCAAATGTTGACTTCAATGACGGTATTACAGCTAACTACATGGATGAGGGAAGCAGGGTTGTGTTTGACCATAATTTTGAAGAGGATGTCATAGCTTCTGCTCACAATATTGCCAGACGATACAGATGCAATAAGAGTCATATAGAACGAATTGCAGATTACGCTCTTAAGATATTTGATGCTGTGAAGAAACCATATGGTATGGGTAAAATTGAAAGATTACAGCTTCAGATAAGTGCTTTACTTCATGACTGTGGTAACTTCATAAATATGAATGATGCAGCTAAGAATTCTTACTACATCATAGCCAATACAGAGATTATAGGCTTCTCTCACAAGGAACGTATGGAGGTTGCTAATATTGTAAAGTACAACACTCATTATCTTCCAGGTAAGAATAAGGTATCTGCGGAGCTTGATGGCTGTGATTATATGAATATTGCAAAGCTTACTGCCATACTTAGAATTGCAAATGTATTAGATAAGAGCCATACCCAGAAGATAGAGGATTTAAGCGTTTCGGTAAAGGATAATCAGCTTATTATTACAGCAAGCACCTATGAGGATATAGCTCTTGAGGCAGGACTTTTTGAGTCAAGAGCAGATTTCTTTGAGAAGATATATGGTATAAGACCTATTCTAAGACAAAGGAGGACTGTATAAATGTTAGATAAAAAGCAGTTAGAAAGATATGACAATTATTATAACAGAGAGTATAGTTGGCTTTTGTTTAATTACAGAATATTAAATGAAGCAAAGGATAAGACCATTCCTTTATTTGAAAGAATCAAATTCTTAAGCATAACAGCATCTAATTTAGATGAGTTCTTTATGATTAGAGTGGCATCTTTATATGATTTGGTGGATGCAGATGTTACTAAGAAAGATATTGCAGGACTTACTCCTAAGGAGCAACTTGACTTAATTATCCCAGAGACTAAGGAAATGATGAATGCTCAGTATTCCACACTTAATCGTTCTCTGCTTCCGGCCTTAGAGTCCAACGGACTTAAGCTTGTAAAGAGCTACGAAGACCTTTCAGAGAAACAGTCAAAATACGTGGATAAGTATTTTGAGAGAGAGGTTTATCCGGTATTAACTCCAATGGCGGTGGATTCGTCCAGACCATTTCCTCTTATCTCCAATAAGACCCTTAATATAGGAGCACTTATTCATGATAAGAAGAAGGATGTAGTTGATATTGCTACAGTTCAGGTTCCATCAGTGCTTCCACGTGTTATAGAGCTCCCTGCGGAAGGTGATATAAGGGAGATAATTCTCTTAGAGGAGATTATAGAGAAGAATCTAAATAAGTTATTCCTCAATTATGAGATTATCTGTGCACACCCATACCGTATTATGAGAAATGCAGACCTTACCATTGATGAGGAGGATGCAGCAGATCTTCTTAAGGAGATTGAAAAGCAGATTAAGCAGAGAGCCTGGGGTGAGGTTATAAAGCTTGAGATAGAGGCGGATATGGATAAGCGTCTTTTGAAGGAGCTTAAGAAACAGCTTCAGGTAAATGCTGATGCAGTATATAAGATTAATGGACCTTTGGACTTAACCTTCCTTATGAAGGTTAATGGTCTTGATGGATTTGAGCATCTTAAATACAAGAAATATATTCCGCAGCCGGTACAGGGCCTTAATCGGGAAGAAAGCATTTTTGACCAGATTAAGAGGAAGGATATATTGCTTCATCATCCATATGATGAGTTTACGCCGGTTGTAGACTTTATCAAGCAGGCAGCAGTTGACCCTAATGTTTTGGCTATTAAGCAGACCCTGTATCGTGTCAGTGGTAACTCACCTATAGTTGCTGCTTTAGCCCAGGCTGCAGAAAATGGTAAGCAGGTTACAGTTTTAGTTGAGCTTAAGGCTAGATTCGATGAGGAGAACAATATTATCTGGGCCAGAAAGCTTGAGAAGGCCGGATGTCACGTTATCTACGGTTTAGTAGGTCTTAAGACCCACTCGAAGATTGCTCTTGTTGTAAGACGAGAGGAAGAGGGAATTAAGAGGTATGTTCACTTAGGAACAGGAAATTATAATGATATAACTGCAAAATTATACACAGATATGGGTATGCTAACTGCATCAGACTCCATAGGTGAGGATGCTACAGCGGTGTTTAATATGCTGTCAGGATATTCTGAGCCACCGGCTTGGAACAAGCTTATGGTTGCTCCTATCTGGCTTAAGGATAGATTTGTAAGTCTTATAAAGAGAGAGACAGAGAATGCACGAGCAGGCAAGGAGGCGCGTATTATCGCCAAGATGAATTCCCTCTGTGATCCTGTAATAATTAAGGCTCTTTATGAGGCGGCAAACGCAGGCGTTAAGATAGAACTTATAATAAGAGGAATCTGTTGTCTTAAGACAGGTATAAAGGATTTAAGTGAGAATATCACTGTAAGGTCTATAGTTGGAAACTTCCTTGAACACTCTAGAATCTTCTATTTCTACAATAATGGATTTGAAGATGTTTATATGGGAAGTGCAGATTGGATGCCTAGAAATCTTGATAAGAGAGTTGAGATAACCTTCCCTGTAGAGGATGAGGATTTAAAGAAGAAGGTTATTGAGATTCTTCATATTCAGCTTGCGGATACGCTTAAAGCTCATATTATGCAGCCTGACGGTTCTTATGAGAAGCAGGATTTAAGAAGAAGAGATAAGCTGGAGGCACAGACCTTCTTCTGTAAGCAGGCTATGAATACTGCCTCAGACGAGGAAAAAAAGATAGTATCACGTATATTTGTTCCAAGAACAAAGAGTGAATAAGTTTAAGACGTTCAGAGGCGACTGGACGTGTAAATAAAAATAAAGGAGGATTAATTGAATGGAAAAACTATTCAAAATCAGCGAAAGAGGGTCAACAATTCGTACTGAGATTTTTGCGGGAATAACTACATTCTTTGCCATGGCGTACATCATATTTGTTAACCCTAATCAGGTAGCAGCAGAGGGAGCCAACGGATGGCTGGTAGGACTTGGAGCGGATCCGGCTGTTATGGGACAGATATGGAATGCAACCTACGTTGCATCTATATTAGTTGCGGTTGTTGGTACTTTGCTTATGGCATTTCTTGCTAATATGCCATTTGCTCAGGCTTGTGGTATGGGTCTTAACTCATTTTTCTGTACAATGTTTGTATCAGGAGCATTCTTTGCAGGGGTAGATGTAATAACAGGCTATCAGTCAGGTCTTGTTATTATCTTCTTGTCAGGTGTTGTATTCCTTGTACTTTCTATAACAGGACTTAGAGAGTATGTGGCAAAGGCTATGCCAGAGTGTTTGAAGAAGGCGATACCTGCAGGTATTGGTCTTTTCATAGCTCTTATAGGCTTTAAGAATGCCGGTATTATTGAGGATAATCAGTACACCTTTGTACAGTTCTTTGACTTCCACGGAAGAATCAGTGCTGTAGGGACAGAGGTTAATGGTGTAACAATTACAGCTATGGATGCGTGGAAGACCTGTGTTCCTGTAATAGTAGCCCTTCTTGGTGTTCTTATTATTGCAATTCTTGCTAAGAAGAACGTAAAGGGTAATGTAATTATTGGAATTCTTGTATCAACAGTGCTTTATTATCTGTTTATGTGGGAGCTTCCAAGCTTTGATATAAGTGCGGTTGGACAGTCTTTTAAGGATTTTGCTGAAGTAGGTTTCCTTGGTGCCTTTAATGGTGATGCTTGGGATGCAGCTTTTAATGGACCACATATTGGCGGTGTATTCTCAGCAGTAATGCTTATTATTGTATTCTGCCTTGTAGATATGTTTGATACAGTTGGAACTATATATGGTACAGCTGCTCAGGCAGATATGCTTGATGAAAACGGTGACCCTATGGCTATGAATCAGAGTATGCTTTGTGATTCTATTGGTACAGTAACAGGTGCTGTTCTTGGTACTTCAACCTGTACAACCTTCGTAGAGTCAGCTTCAGGTGTTAGTGCAGGTGGTAGAACCGGACTTGCCAGCGTAGTTACAGCAATATGCTTTGCGATTTGCTTATTCTTAAGCCCGCTTGCAAGCGTTGTTCCAAGCTGTGCAACAGCTCCGGCGCTTATCTTCGTAGGTGTTCTTATGGCTAAGAACTTTGCCAAGGTTGATATGGATGATATGCTTTCAGCAGTTCCTGCATTCCTTGCACTTATCCTTATGCCACTTACTTACTCAATCTCAAATGGTATTGGTGTAGGTGCTATCGCATACGTGCTTATAGCAATCTTTACTGGTAAGTATACTAAGAAGGATATTGTGGTAACTGTAATTGCAGCACTCTTTGTATGTAAGTTTATATTTGTTACAATGTAGTTTATGACAGAAGAGTCACAAACTCTTCACAAAACTTTCGTTGACAATTCAAGTCATAAGTATATAATAAAATTCGGTATAAAGTTTGATATCAAACTTTATACCGAATTTTTTTGCTTACATAAAAATATATTGATAATTGAAATAGAATTAGTGAATGAAAGGGGATAAAAAGAGACAGTATGATTAAAACGCTAGGTAAACATTTGAAGGAATTTAAGCTTCCTTCTATACTCACACCGATTTTTATGATTCTTGAGGTGTTCTTCGAGATTCTGATACCATATCTTATGGCATCTATTATAGACCAGGGTGTACAAAAGGGAGATTTAAAACACATAGTGACGGTAGGACTACTTATGCTTGTTTTGGCGTTGGGAGGCCTTATAACCGGTCTACTTGGAGGAAAGTACGGTGCTAAGGCATCAACTGGATTTGCCAAGAATCTAAGAGAGGCGATGTATGCAAATATTCAGAACTTTTCCTTTGCTAATATTGATAAGTTCTCTACAGCAGGACTTATAACCAGACTTACCACAGATGTTACCAATATCCAAAATGCTTATCAGATGCTACTTAGAATGTGTATGAGAGCACCTGTTAGCCTTATGGCTGCTATGATAATGGCATTTACCATAAGTCCAAGACTTGCTAGTATATATCTTGTTGCAGTACTTATACTTGCAGTGATATTGGCTATAATTATTAAAGCTGCTACAGGATACTTTACACAGGTGTTTAGACGATATGATGACCTAAATGCCAGTGTTCAGGAGAATGTATCTGCCATAAGAGTGGTTAAAGCATATGTCCGTGAGGATTATGAGAAGAGCAAGTTTACCAAGGCCAGCGAGGCTGTTTATAAGCTGTTTATGAAGGCAGAGAAGGTAATTATATTAAATGGTCCTGTTATGAATCTTACAGTATATAGCTGTATCCTTCTTATAAGCTGGGTGGGCGCTCATATGATAGTTGATTCAGGCAGTGTGGCTCTTACCACAGGTAACCTGTCGAGCTTACTTGCTTACTGTATGAATATTCTTATGAATCTTATGATGCTTTCTATGATATTTGTTATGATGTCTATGAGTGCACCAAGTGCCATAAGAGTAGCAGAGATACTTAATGAAGAGCCGGATATTAAGAATCCTGCAAATCCTGTTATGGAAGTAAAGGACGGTAGTATAGAGTTTAAGGATGTTGCCTTTGCCTATAAGCACTTTAAGACTGTGGAGAATAAGCATGGTCAGGTGACAGGAACTGTGGAGATAGAGAAAAAGAAGAATGTACTTAATGATATAAATCTTTCTATAAAGTCCGGTGAAACCATAGGTATCTTAGGTGGAACCGGTAGCTCTAAGTCCAGTCTTGTTAATCTTATCAGCAGACTTTACGATGCTACAGAAGGCGATGTTATAGTAGGCGGAGTAAATGTTAAGGATTACGATATTGAAACCTTAAGAAATCAGGTATCTGTAGTGCTTCAGAAGAATGTGCTTTTTAGTAGCTCCATATATGACAATCTTCGTTGGGGAGATAAGGATGCTACAGACGAGGAGTGTCAGAATGCATGTAAGCTGGCATGTGCTCATGACTTTATTATGGCTTTCTCTGATGGCTATGATACCAAGATAGAACAGGGTGGAACTAATGTGTCCGGAGGTCAGAGACAGAGACTTTGCATTGCCAGAGCACTTCTCAAAAAACCTAAGATACTTATATTAGATGATAGTACAAGTGCTGTAGATACAGCAACCGATGCAAGGATTAGAAAAGCCTTTGCAGAAAATATTCCTGATACTACCAAGATTATTATCGCCCAAAGAATCAACAGTATTCAGTTTGCGGATAGAATAGTTGTTATGGAAGAAGGCAGGATTAATGCTGTAGGAACTCATGAGGAGCTTCTTGCTACTAATGAGATATACCAGGATGTCTACGAATCACAGACCGGTGGAAGCGGAGACTTCGATGAGCAGGGAGGTGAGCAGTAATGGCACAGGCGAAAGAGGTTAGAGGACCTATGGGTCCAAGGGGCAGAGGCAGAGGACCTGCTCCAAAGATTGAAAACCCAGGCAAAATATTTGCCAGAATAATGGGATATGTTGGTAAGAAATATAAGTTCCACCTATTGGTGGTGCTTGTGTGTATATTTGTAAGTGCCCTGTCTAATGTACAGGGAACAATGTTTACTAAAACACTTATAGATGAGCATATAACTCCTATGCTTGAAACAGGTGTTAAGGACTATGGTAGTCTTCTTAGGGCTATGGGAAGGGTTGCCATATTCTATGGCTGTGGAATTATTGCATCATTTACCCACGGGCTTATTATGGCTTATGTGACACAGGGAACCTTAAGGGACCTTCGTGTGGATATGTTTAAGCATATGGAGAGCCTTCCTATAAAGTATTTTGACACTCATGCTCACGGTGATATCATGTCACTTTATACAAATGATATCGATACCCTAAGGCAGATGATAAGTCAGAGTATCCCGCAGTTTGTTAACAGTGTGGTTATGGTAGTCAGTGTATTTATCAGTATGGTTAGTCTTAGTGTGCCACTTACCTGTGTAACCCTTGTTATGGTAGGAGTAATGCTTTTTACCAGTACTAAGGTGGCGGGAAAGAGTGGAAGCTACTTTGTGAAGCAGCAGAAGGCTCTTGGAGAGCTTAATGGTCACATCGAGGAGATGATGGAGGGTCAGAAGGTTGTCAAGGTGTTTAATCACGAGGATGAGAGTATAGAGGAGTTTAACCAGCTTAACGAGGCATTGTATGATTGCGCTAAGAATGCAAATGGGTTCGTGAATATGCTAGGACCTATCAATGCCCAGCTTGGTAATTTAAGCTACGTGGTGTGTGCTATAACAGGAGGCGTGCTTGCTATAAATGGTATCGGCGGTCTTACCTTGGGCGGTTTGGTGAGCTTCCTTACCTTTAACAAAAGCTTTAGTATGCCTATAAATCAGATAAGCCAGCAGATGAATGCGGTGGTTATGGGTCTTGCAGGTGCAGACAGAATATTTAAACTTCTTGATGAGGAGCCGGAGGTTGATAATGGATATGTAACCTTAGTTAATGCAAAACGTAATGCTGATGGCGAGCTGGAAGAAACTACTGAGAGAACCGGTATGTGGGCTTGGAAGCATACTCATCAGGCAGACGGCTCTGTTACCTATGTGGAGCTTACAGGAGATGTGGTATTCGATGATGTGGACTTTGGTTACACTGATGAGAAGATGGTGCTTCACAATGTAGACCTTTACGCTACACCGGGACAGAAGATTGCTTTCGTAGGCTCAACAGGTGCGGGTAAAACAACTATTACTAATCTTATAAACCGTTTCTATGATATCCAGGATGGTAAAATTAGATACGATGGAATAAATGTTAATAAGATTAAAAAATCAGATTTAAGAAGCTCTCTTGGTATGGTGCTTCAGGATACGCATCTCTTTACTGATACAGTTATGGAGAACATCAGATACGGTAGACTTAACGCCACTGATGAAGAGGTAATAGCTGCTGCTAAGCTTGCAAATGCAGATGGATTTATAAACCAGCTTCCAGATGGCTATAACACAAAGCTTACAGGAGACGGAGCAAACCTAAGCCAGGGCCAGAGACAGCTTCTTGCAATAGCAAGAGCTGCCATAGCAGACCCACCGGTGCTTATACTTGATGAGGCTACAAGCTCTATCGATACCAGAACAGAAAAGCATGTTCAGGCAGGTATGGATGGACTTATGAAGGGCAGAACCACATTTGTAATAGCCCACAGACTGTCTACTGTTAAGAATAGTGATTGTATAATAGTATTAGAGCAGGGAAGAGTAATAGAAAGAGGTACTCATGACCAGCTTATAGAACAAAAGGGCAAATATTACCAGCTTTATACCGGTAATGCGCCAGCTTAATATAAATTGATATAGAATAAAAAATACTTCTACAAAACGCAAAAATTCCTGGCAAAGATGCAGGAATTTCCATTGACTATAATGCTAAAAATAAGATAAAATTAAAGTTAGTGGGTAAATGATTTGTCGCAAGGATACACATAATATGATGAATCCTGGCCATAAGATTGCGTTTAAAGGTAGGAGTATTTTTTTATGAGAAAAAAATCACATATTTCTCTGTCAAGAGGAGTTATCAAGGGTTTGGGCGAAGACAATATAATAAAGCATAGATATACTTTTTACATAGGAAGTATAGTTCCTGACTGTATACCTTCCTTTATTACCAGAAGGCATAATATGGAACAGACCTTTGATATATTTGTAAAGCATATGGAAAAATTTGTTAGGATACTTGGCAAAAGAGAGAAGATAGGCTTTAGGCAGAGTATTAGAATGGGTATGATTCTTCATTATATAGCTGATTATTTTACACTTCCTCACAACAGTCACTATGAGGGAGGCTTTAAGGAGCATTGTGTATATGAGGGTGCTCAGCTAAAATGCATGAGGAATTATGTGAAGGACGTTAGGTCTGAGGAGATAAATGTAATGCTACCGGATCCGCTTAAGGATGTGAAGCAGGTTGTAGAGTATATTAAGGAAAAACATAAGGAGTATGTTAAGCTTCATCAGGGAGTTAAGGATGATTGTGAGTTTTCCTTGGAGGCATGTTTGTGTGTGGCCTTATCTTTATTTAAGATAGGTACTGATAGATATGATATGGCCTATGGATTAGTTTAATACTATTGTAAATTTAAGAATAAATTGAGCTAAAAATAAGCATACTAATAGAACTTATATGTTATAAGTAATCTATTTTAATGGAGGGTATGCTATGAGAAGTTCAGCAGATGTATACAAGAAGGTTGCAGAGAGATGTAGCTCATATGACAAGAAGACTAAGAAGGATGCTATGACAAATGTGGCAGGTGAGTCAAAGAGCTGTCTTAACTGCAAGCATTTTGCAGAGGATGAGCACTGTAAGTTAGATCTTTATGATCCGATTGCAAAAAATATAGGATGCTAATTTGTAAGGCAAAGGGGTGTGGGAGTTCCGCACCTCTTTTTTGCAGGGAATTAGAAAAGGACGAGGCAATAAATTGCATTCCGACCGCGACAGTGGTCGGGACTAAGCTGACCGTGTTAGTGTCAGCGTGGACCGACCCTAGGCAGGTCGGCCAGTATGTGAATACCTCGTCCTTTTCGTCTGGATAAAGGATTTGCTTATTGACACCCCCACCCCTAATTGTTATACTCTACCTTGGTTAAATGGATAATAATGCCTATATATTGGGCACGTATATAAGGAAAGGATTATTGAAAAATGATTAGTGCGGTTAATGTAACACTTAGACTTGGAAAAAAGGCCTTATTTGAGGATGTAAATATTAAGTTCACAGAGGGTAACTGCTATGGACTTATAGGAGCAAATGGAGCAGGTAAATCCACATTTCTTAAGATACTTTCAGGTGACTTAGAGCCTTCTAAGGGCGAGGTAATAATGAATGCGGGAGAAAGACTTTCTGTGCTTCAGCAGGATCACTTTAAGTATGACGAGTTTCAGGTTCTTGATACAGTAATTATGGGAAACAAGAGACTCTACGAGATTATGAAGGAGAAGGATGCTATCTATATGAAGGAAGACTTCACTGATGAGGATGGTATCAGAGCATCAGAGCTTGAGGCGGAGTTCGCTGAGATGGATGGATGGAATGCAGAGGCAGATGCTGCAACTTTATTAAATGGTCTTGGAGTAGATACAGATTTCCACTACAAGCAGATGAGTGAGCTTGATGGTAATCTAAAGGTTAAGGTTCTTCTTGCACAGGCACTTTTTGGTAATCCTGATGTACTTCTTCTTGATGAGCCTACAAACCACCTTGACCTTGATGCTATTGCATGGCTTGAGGATTTCCTTATTGATTTCGAGAATACAGTTATCGTAGTGTCTCACGACAGATACTTCTTAAATAAGGTATGTACACATATTGCAGATATTGACTATGCTAAGATTCAGCTTTATGCAGGTAACTATGATTTCTGGTATGAGTCAAGTCAGCTTATGATAAAGCAGATGAAGGAAGCTAACAAGAAGAAGGAAGAGAAGATTAAGGAGCTCCAGGAGTTCATTCAGAGATTCTCTGCAAATGCTTCTAAGTCAAAGCAGGCTACTTCCCGTAAGAGAGCCTTAGAGAAGATTGAGCTTGATGAGATGAAGCCTTCAAGTAGAAAGTACCCATATATCGATTTCAGACCTAAGAGAGAAATTGGTAATGAGGTTCTTACAGTTGAAAATATTTCTAAGACTATAGATGGTGAGAAGGTTCTTGATAACATTTCCTTTACTATAGGACGTGAGGATAAGGTTGCATTTGTTGGACCTAATACAATCGCAACAACTACACTCTTTAAGATACTTGCAGGAGAAGAGGAGCCGGATGAGGGTACATTTAAGTGGGGTGTTACAACTACTCAGGGATACTTCCCTAAGGATAACACTAAGGAATTTGACAATGACCTTGTAATCGCAGACTGGCTTGCTCAGTATTCAGAGGATAAGGATGTTACTTATGTTCGTGGATATCTTGGAAGAATGCTCTTCCCGGGTGAGGATGGAGTAAAGAAGGTTAAGGTTTTATCAGGAGGAGAGAAGGTTAGATGTCTTCTTTCAAAGCTTATGATTATGCAGTCAAATGTACTTATCTTGGATGAGCCAACTAACCACCTTGATATGGAATCAATTACAGCTCTTAACAACGGACTTATTAAGTTCCCTGGCGTTGTGCTTTTTGCTTGTCAGGATCATCAGTTTGTACAGACTACAGCTAACCGTATTATGGAGCTTACAGCAACAGGGCTTATAGATAAGCAGACTACTTATGATGAGTATCTTGCAAATGATGAGTTCGCAAGAAAACGTCAGGTTATGAACATGGTTAAGGAAGAGGAGCCTAAGGAGGAATAATATGTTAGACGGAAAGAAAGTAATGATGTCCGGTATGCAGTCCACAGGTATGATTACCCTTGGTAATTATCTTGGAGCTCTGAAAAACTGGGTTGATTTAAATGATGATGAGAATCTTAAGTGCTTTTACGGAATTATGGATTTGCACTCAATTACTGTAAGACAGGATCCTGCAGAGTTAAGAAAGAGTGCCAGAAATCTCCTTATGCTATACATTGCAGCGGGTCTTGATCCTGAGAAGAATTGCATATTCTTCCAGTCTCATGTATCAGCACATCCTGAGCTTTCATGGATATTAAATTGCTACACATACATGGGTGAGATGAATCGTATGACTCAGTTTAAGGATAAGTCAGCTAAGCATGCTGATAATATCAACACAGGACTTTTCACATACCCTGTACTTATGGCAGCTGATATTCTTCTGTATCAGGCAGATTATGTTCCTGTTGGTAAGGATCAGATGCAGCACTTAGAGATTACAAGAGACATTGCCACAAGATTTAACAATATCTATGGAGATGTATTTACAATTCCTGAGGCTTATGTTGGTAAGGCGGGAGCTAAGATTATGAGTCTTCAGGAGCCAACTAAGAAGATGTCTAAGTCGGATGAGAATCCTAATGCGAGTATATTCTTGTTAGATGACAAGGATACTATTATGAGAAAGTTCAAGAAGGCCGTAACTGATTCAGATGGATTTATAGCTTATTCAGAGGAGAAGCCGGGAATTAAGAATCTTATCGATATCTACAGCGCTGTTAAGGGTATAGCGCCGGAGGAGGCTGTTAAGGAATTTGACGGTATGGGCTATGGAAAGCTTAAGGAAGCAGTTGGAGAAACTGTTGCTAATGAACTTGCGCCACTTCAGGCAAGATTTGCTGAGCTTGCTAAGGATAAGGCCTATATTGATTCAATTATGAAGAATAATGCCCAGCAGGCTTCTTACTATGCAAATAAGACTTTGCGCAAGGTAAAGAAGAAGGTGGGCTTTGTGGAGTTTCCTAAATAGAATAATTTAGAATTACTATAATATATAAAACAGGTGCTAACCTTTTGAGGTAGCACCTGTTTTGTTTTGAACAACTGATATAATTGTTAGTTTGTTGATTTAATACCGTATATAAACTCTATAATTTGCTTTGGTTTTATATTTTCCGGGTCCTTGGTTTTTGGGAAAGCCAGATATACTTCACTATATGATATATCAAAGCCTTTGACAAAATCGGTATCGCTTACATCTATGGCACATTCTATGGTGTTTCCATCTGCATCCTGAATACTAATTATCTTAAGCTCCGGATATTTTGCTAAAAGCTGTCGATATATATCACTGGATAAGGTGCTCTCCAGAGAGGTGAATAAGTCGCTACCGTTTAGACATTCCAGTGCCTGACTGTCCATAAGAACGAAGTCGATGTAACCATCTCTGCACAGGAGTGGAAACTGTATGTACCCTGCAGAGGTTTCGTTTTGGTATGCTATGGCAATGCTGTCTACGGTTTCGGTGGTAGGCTCGTCCTCCTGTGGCAATAGCTGGATTCCTGAATATTCTTCGGCTTTATAGCTGCTTCCGTAATCGAAATAATCCATATATTCATTGATGCTGTCCTTAGAAGTGGTGTAGAAGGATGCCTGGTTCAATACTGCGTAGGATATTGCCACCGGTCTGGTTCTGTTATATATGTGGATTGGTATGGCTATTATAAGAAATAGAAGGATGATTCCTGTAACTATATAGCCTCTGTAAAAATATAAAAAATATTTTACCTTTTCTTTTTTTGACATTCCTTCCATATTATCTAAGCAACGCTTGTGGTTGGCTTTGAATTTGCTTGTTAGGGAAAGTCCCTCCTGGGAAAGTCTGTCCTCTTCCTGAGTTGTAATTTTATTTTCAGACATATTAATCTCCTGATATATAATTATATTTCTATATCTAATTCTAAAACGTAATTTAAAAATCTTCTTATATTAAGCAGGTTTTCTTCGCTGCCACCAGGGAAACATACATAAACCTTATCGTAGCCTACATTTAAGCTTTTTATAAATTCGGTGTTGCTGATATCTATGGCGAACTCAACCGGCTTATTATCGTAATTTGGTGACTGAACAATAATACCTGGATGTTTTTCCTTGATGGCCATATATATATCATCGAAAAGCCTGTCCTCTAAAGGCTGAACCAGGCTGGCTGTGGTGCAGTAATGTAACCCAACCTCGTCGGTGATTATAATATCAAAGTAGTTGTTGTAGCAGAGTGTAGGGAACTGAGTATAACTGGAGTTTCCTTCCTCTTTGACTAGTTCGCTCTCGTAGTCTGTCTGATTAAGGGTTACTGATAGGTTGTTGCGTATCTGATAACCATCTACTATATTATAGTAGCGGGCATAGTCCAGGAGAGCATCCTCGTTAATCTCATACGGATTTGTGGAATTAACTACAGCGTATGAAATGGACACAGGTCTTGAATTTTTGTATATAGCTGTAGGAATAGCTATAAGACAAAAGATGGCTAATGCACCAAATACTACATGCCATTTATAATAGTAGACATAGTATTTAAACTTTTCCCAATTTGTCATTCCCTCTGTGTTAGCCTTTAGTCTTTCCTGCTTTGCCTTGATTCTGTCTTTGAACTTCATACGTCTAAGCTCCAGATTATCCTCGGTACCACCAGCCTTGTGGGAAGCATCACGGTCATCGGAGCTCTCGGTATCAGGTGTAACCACCACACCTGCCACAGTCTTAATGTCTGTGGAGATAATCTGAGTATTATCATCTGTTGCTTCAGATGAAGCCACATCTATGGTTTCGTTAGCTTTTGTGCTTTCCTTCATATATGTAATCTCCTTGTAATGATTGAACTGAAACTACTTTATTCTAACATAGGATTGTTATTATAAAAAGCAAAAAACTGTGAAATTTGTAAAAACTTATTTACAAGAAAAAAACAGTCTATTATTATAGTAGAAGTTATGAATTAGGAAATGGAGTTATATAATATGAAGGCAGATAAAAACCAAGCGAGTAAAATTACAGTAACTACTGAAACAAGACCAAAGTCAAAACTGAAACAGTTTTTACATAAGTTTTTTAAGATATTTATAATATTCATGTTGGCTACAGGTGCGCTTAATCTTATAATATTTGCTGTGATATATGGTAATCACAAGTCTAAACTAAAGAAAGAGGTGGCTTACCTTAACACTCCGGGACATTTTGTAGATGTGGATGGTCACAGCATACATATTATAGATGAGGGAAATGTGGATTCGGAAGTAACCTTGCTGTTTTTACATAGTGCGGATGTATCTGACGATTCCGTTGCTCTAAGACCAATGTTTAATGAACTCAAAGATGATTATAGAATAGTGTTTGTAGAGAGAAGCGGAGTAGGCTTCAGTGAGAGTAGAGGAATAGATAAGAATATAGACAATATGCTGGAGGAAACCAGAACAGTTTTGGACAAGGCTGGGGTTGAGGGACCATTTGTTGTAGTGCCTGTTGGAACTGCAGGTCTTGAGGTGATTCATTGGGCAAATAAGTATCCGGATGAGATTGAGGCTGTTATAGGTATCAATATGACATATCCTGAGCAGTATGCAGATATTACAACAGAGGAGTATTGTGGATTCTTCGATTATCTGTTGGTTCCGTTTTACAGCTTAGGCGGACAGAGGTTTATGGAGGTTGTGTATCCTTCTAATGAATATGGTGTATATACAGAGACACAGATGCTAACCAGAAGGGCGTTGGTATCTAAGGTGGGTTTTACTAAGGATATGTACAATGAGAACCTTGCCATGGTTGATAATGCAAATAAGGTTGCTGAAGAAGGCTGGCCGGAGGAACTTAATATGTACCTGATATATGCGAATCCTCTTATGGAACCATACAGAAGCTCTAATGAGAGTGTTAATGATTCTTACCAGTCTGCCTTAGAGGAGAATTCGGAGGTGGACTATATTACCGAATATAATAGAAGCATCAGGGATTACTTTGCTGATAAGGAAAATATTACAGTAGAGGAGATGGGTGGTCCTGCAAGACTATATACCTACGACCCTAAAAATCTGGCAGATAAGGTAAGTGGTTACATTGAGAAGGAATTGTTACAATAGTGTTACAAAACGGTTATAATTGGTAAAACTGTACAAATAGACAAATAAAATTCAAAAAAGGGCTTGCAAAATTGTTTAATATGTCCTATAATGACTTATGTCACGACGGGATAGTTGCGACATAACAACTTATTAAGGAACCAACAGTCAAAGACTGAATATGAATAGGTTCATAGAACATGTTCTTTGGTAATGTACATAGTTTTGAGATGAGGCTTAAGCGGAGCTTGTTTTGAGAAGGGTTTCAAAGAAGTGATTTTTAGAGATTTTTTAAAAAGCTTACACCGTGAAAACCGATTTGAGAAAGGATGAACGTTTGAAGAGAACACACACACATTATAAAAGGAGGGTTTTTTTGTGAAAAAATTCAAAAAGGCATTAGCTCTTTCATTAGCACTTGCAATGGGACTTTCACTTTGCGCTTGTGGCGAGAAAGAGGAGAAGACAGAGGCAACTACAACTGAGGCAGCTACAACTACTGAGGCTGCTACAACTGAGGGTGGAGACACTCCAGCAGAGGATGGCGCTCCTATAACTGTAACTGATACAGCTACAGCTATCCAGGTTTATTCATGGAATGATGAGTTAGGTTCAAGACTTGATTCACACTTCAGAACTAGATACCCAGAGCTTTCAGACTTAGTTGTATACAACAACCTTGATATGTCAGGTACTGGTGAGGAGTACCCAGCTAAGTTACAGGCAGCTATCGATGCAGGTGGAGAGCAGGTTCCATCAATCATCGCTGCAGATAACGATGTTGCTCTTTCATTCATGCAGAGAGATTACATCATTCCTGTAACTGATATCGGACTTACTATGGATATGTATGCTAACGCTTACGATTACACTGTAGAGTACGCAACTGTTGATGGCGAGCTTAAGGCTATGACATGGCAGGCAACTCCTGGTGTTGTTGCTTACAGAACTGATATCGCTGAGGAAGTTCTTGGTTTCTCAGATCCAGAGTCAGTTCAGGCAGCTATCGGCGACTGGGATAAGTTCTTCGAGACTGCTGAGACTATGAAGGGTGCTGGTTACTACATGACTTCAGGTCCAGACGAGATTAAGTATTGTATGCTTGATCAGAGACAGTCAGCATGGGTAGTTGATGGAGCTCTTAACATCGATCCAGCTGTTAACGATTACTTAGAGTATTCAAAGAAGCTTTATGATAACGATTACACTAAGAAGGCTGCTATGTGGTCATCAGAGTGGACAGCTAACATGGCTGACGACGTATTCTGCTTCTTCGGATGTACTTGGTTCATTCCTTGGTCACTTTCAATCGAGGATACAGATGCTATGGGTAAGTATAACGTAGTTACTGGTCCTGCTTCATATCACTGGGGTGGATCATACCTCATGGTAACTGATAAGTGTCCTAACAAGGAGCTTGCTGCTCTTGTAATTTACACTATGTGCTGTGATACAGAGGCTATGTACGATATCTTCGCACAGGATACTGACTTCTGTAACAACCAGGAGGCTGTAGCTCAGCTTATCGCTGATGGTAAGGGTGCTCTTGATAAGCTCGGTGGACAGAACCCACTTGAGATGTATGATGCAGCTGCTAAGGGACTTAGCTTAAAGAACGCTACTTCATACGATAACATCTTCAACGCATACCTTGACACTGCTTCACAGTCATACAACTCAGGTGATCTTGCAACTGTAGATGATGCTATCATCAACATCAAGGATCAGGTATCAGCTGCATACTCAGATATCGTTGTTGAGTAATTATATCTAGAATAATTTAACATTGTTCAAATAGGTTATGCACCGGATTCGTCCGGTGCATAATTTAAAAAAAAACCAATTCGCTGTTGGGCATTTTATAAGAAATATAGCCAAATTTACTGTGTTTCTTATAAAATGTCTAACGGAGGATACGTGAAATATGTTCAAAAAATATTAAAAGGTTGGGGAAGTGAAATCATGAAAAGAAAGACAGTTGAATATGGAAAGTATGGATACATATTCATAGCTCCATTCTTCTTAGTATTCTTAATATTCCAGCTTTATCCGTTACTTTATACATTCTACTTAAGCTTTGTAGAGTATAGAATGACACAGGGTAAGTGGTGCGAGCCAAAGTTCTGTGGCTTTGATAACTTCTTATCAATGCTTACAAAGAAGGACTTCAAGACAGGCGGAACAGTTTGGTTTGATACACTGCCAATGAATTCTATTAAGAATACAATCGTTATGTGGATAATCAACTTTATCCCACAGATTCTCTTAGCGTTATTATTAGCATCATGGTTTACTGATACAGTAGTTAAGCTTAAGGGTCAGGGTGCATTCAAGGTTATGATGTTCTTACCAAATATCATCACTGCATCTTCAATCGCTATCCTTTTCTATAACTTATTCGGTAACAGTGGTCCTATTACTATTTTGTTAAGAAATATAGGTATTATCGATAAAAACTTTAGTTTCCTTGAGAGTAAGGCAGCTACAGTTGGTATAATTGGTTTCATGCAGTTCTGGATGTGGTATGGTAATACTATGATCGTACTTATTGCAGGTATTCTTGGTATTAACCCATCACTTTACGAGGCTGCCATGGTTGATGGTGCAAGCTCAAGACAGCAGTTCTTCAGCATCACTATGCCATTGCTTAAGCCAATTCTTCAGTTTACACTTGTTACATCAGCAATCGGTGGTCTTCAGATGTTCGATATTCCATCATTGTACAACGTAGCACAGGGTATTGGTCAGCCAGGACGTATCTCTCATACAGTTACTATGACTATCAAGGAGTATGCGTTCTCACAGAATCCAGATTATGGTAAGGCTGCAGCTATTTCAATCATATTGTTCATCTTCACTTTAGCTATTTCTCTTCTCTTCTTTGCATTGACAAGAGACAAAGAGCCAAAGCAGAAGCATGCAGTTATTAGATAAGGGAGGTGCGTAGATAATGGCTAAAACTAATAGCATGGACGAAAGTTATTCAGCTAAGATTAAAGCTACTAAGATATTTAGAACTGTTATTTGCGTAATTCTTTGTATAATAAGTGTTTTCCCTTTCTATACAATGATTGTAAACGCAACACATCCATCAGCAGTAATCGAGAGAGGTATTCAGCTTATTCCTGGTGGACAGCTTTTTAAGAATATTAGTGGTTTGCTTGAGAGAACTAAGGATGTAGGAACAAACGTGTGGGAGGCTCTTCTTCACTCATGTATGATTGCTGCACCTGCAACAATTCTCCAGGTTTACTTTGCAACATTTACAGCATACGGCTTAACTGTATATCAGTTCAAGCTTAGGAACCTTGCTTGGTCATTCATTATGGCTATCATGATGATTCCTGCACAGGTTTCTATCATTGGATTCATGAACTTCATGATGAAGATTAACCTCTATGATACATATTGGCCACTTATTATCCCAGCAATGGCAGCTCCATCTACAGTTTACTTTATGAAGCAGTATATGACAGGTGCTCTTTCAGTTGAGATTATTGAGGCAGCGAGAATAGATGGTTCTGGTGAGTTTGCAACCTTCAACAAGATTGCACTTCCACTTATGAAGCCAGCTATGGCTACACAGGCTATCTTCGCATTCATTGCATCATGGAACAACTTGTATACTCCATCTATGATGATTACAAACAATCAGAAGTATACACTTCCTATGTTCGTACAGGGTCTTAGATCTGACGTTATCAGAACTGACTATGGTTTCGTATACGTAGGACTTACACTTACTATATTACCTCTTCTTATTGTTTACTTTGCATTTTCAAAGTACATCATCGCCGGTGTTGCACTCGGTGGTGTAAAGGAGTAATATATAACTTGTGTTATTTCAGCCGTGGTACATTAGTACCACGGCTTTTCTTTGTATGTAAATATTGTGAAATATGTTGACGGAATGGAAAACTTGTCTTAAAATAGTATGGTATTTGAATAAGTGGAGGCTATTATGAGAAAGAGTAATATAATTAAGAAAATATGTGTAGCAGCTTTGTCACTAACAATGGCTATAAGTATGCTTACAGGATGTAATAAGCAGGTGTATACTCAAGAAGAGGTTTCAACCACCAAGGCTGTTATGATAGGAGACTATACTATTTATCTTGATGAGCTGATAGTATATGCAATTCAGGATTTTTATCTTCAAGGTGGAAACTCTGCGGAGTTTGATGATGTAAAGGATGCATATAAGAAACTTACAATTTTATCTACTTTACGAGAAAATAAGATTATATATGATGTATCTCAGAACAATGGCTTGACCTTAGATGAAGAAGATATGGCTTTTGTAGAGCAGTCTTTGAATAATTTTAAAGCTAAGATAGGACAGGATTTTCTTGATAGATATGGTATATCAGATGAGCTTTTAGAAAGATTATTTTATGAGCAGGCTTGTGTAACCAAATTTGAGAATGATATGAAGAATGACTTAGGTAGAACAATCCAGGAGGATTTGGAAAAGTCATATGCTAATACAAAGTTTAATACAATATACTATATGACATTCCCTACAGTTGAGGTTGTAGACGGACAGCCTAAGACAGATGCTTCAGGAAACTATGTATATTTATCAGATGCTGAGAAGGAAAATGTTAAGGCTCAGGCAGAAGAAGCTGTGGAGAGAATGAGAGCGGGAGAGAATTATATTGATATTGCCAATGAGTATGGTATAACAGCATATTGTCAGGAGACAAATGGTTATTCAGGAAGCTATTCAGATGATATGAATGCGATAATAGATAGTCTAGGTGATGGAGATGTTTCTGATCCGATAGATAGTACTTTGGGCTATAATGTAATTTATATGATAAATTCTGATGACCAGCAGTTAAAGGATAGCTATATTTATTCTGTTGCATCAGACGGTGTAGAGTCTGAATTTGAGAAGCTTAGACAGATGTGGCTTGGAACCATCGAGATAGATGCCGAAGGTGATAAGATTGGTACTGTTTGGGACGATTTTGATCTTAAGGGACTTCTTATAGATATGGAAGAAGCTGGATTAATACAGTAATAAAAAGTCAGTATGAAAGTTTTTCATACTGACTTTTTTATGTCGTGTTTGCTGAATAATGTGAGTTGAGGATAATGTTAAAAGTAAAAATAAGGGAAGTTTTCAACTGTGTTGCATCACAAGGCGAGAATTAAGCAATAATTAGAAAAAATGGCATTTTTTAGAAGAAACCGTCAATGGTTAATCTTCCGAAAAGTGCCATTTTTCTAGCTTTTTTATATGTGAAATTTTAAA
>JAFTPO010000058.1 GCA_017463225.1 Lachnospiraceae bacterium
AGCTGAGGGCGAAGCTCTTGGTTTGATTAAGGGTGAAATAAAATCTATGTACACTCGTAATAAGATGTCGGCACAAGAAATTGCTGATGAGCTAAATCGCCCTCTTAAGTTTGTTCAGGAGGTTATCAATAGCTTATCAATCTAGTAGACAGATGAAAGTCAAAGGTTAATCCTTTGGCTTTCTTTTTTTGCCTTTCTGTCAGATTTATTGCAACACATTATTCTGTCAGATTTATTGCAACGTGTGTGTTGCATTAACTTTGCAAAATATTCCTTCCTAAATTTTTTTGAATAAGGTATTGACAAAGATGATAAATGGATATATTATGATGATATCAAATTGATATCACAATGAATCGAGGGAGGAAAAGATTATGAGTGAGCAAAGTAAAAACCAAATCAAATCAAGTAACATCGAGGAAAGAGAAATCACTAAGGCTAATGGTGGCGCAGCTTTATTTGGAATAATCTTAGGATTGTTTGTATCAGTAGGGCTTATTATTGCGGGTGCGACCTTGGTTGAAAGAAAGGGAGCTATAGGCGGAATTACTATCATGTTCGCATTAGTTCTTTTGACAGTATTTTGTATTATGTTTGCTGGTCTTAAGGTTATTCATCCTAACGAGGCAGCAGTTTATACCTTCTTTGGTAAATACTATGGTACTATCAAGAATGCAGGATTTTATTTTATAAATCCTTTCGTAACCTGCTATAATCCATCAGCTAATTCAGCTTTTGATGAGTTGGCAACAGCATTTGCAAAACCTTCATTGACTGACAAGACGGATGCAGGAGTTGGAACTAGTCCAAGTTCTAGTATATCTAAGAAAGTATCTACTAAGACCAACACATTAAATAACAGAAAGCAGAAGGTTAACGATGCTCTTGGTAACCCTGTTATCATCGGAGCGGCAGTTATCTGGAAGGTTGCAAATCCTACAAAGGCTGTGTTTAATGTAGAGAATTATAACAAGTATCTTTCAACACAGTGTGATGCTATTATTAGAAATAACGCAAGACTTTATCCATATGACGTTATGGATGATGATTCAGATGAGAAGACACTCCGTGGTAGTGCTTTAGAGATAGCTGAGAATATGAAGGAAGAGCTTCAGGAGAAGGTTACTGAGGCAGGTATTGAGATTAAGGAGGTAAGAATTACTGACCTTGCTTACTCAGATGAGATTGCAGCAGCTATGCTTCAGAAGCAGCAGGCTAGAGCAATCGTTGCAGCTAGACAGGATATCGTAGAGGGTGCTGTTGGTATGGTTAAGATGGCTATAGACCAGCTTAATGAGGAAGAGGTTGTTGTTCTTGACGAGGAGAGAAAGGCAGCTATGGTTAGCAACCTTCTTGTAGTTCTCTGTGGTAGCAAGGAAGCACAGCCAGTTGTTAACAGTAGTTCTATATATTAAGAATATTGGAGAAATCATGAATCAGGGGAATAAGCCTGGGGAGGCTTGGCTCCATATAGGGGATCATAAGAAAAATGTTGAAACTTGGAATATTACTGTGTACAATCGGGATAATGATTGTAGGGAGGTGAAGGCGTGAGCAAAGAACTTGATATGGATGCGAGGGAGAAGGAACTTAATGACCGCCTTCAGCGTTTAAATCAGCTGGAAGAAGATATTAAGAATAAGGAAAAGCAGATGAAGGAGAAGGAAAAGGCTAAAAAACAGGTGCTTCTTCGTCTGGCACCAAGTCTGTGGGAAGACTTGGCAAAGTGGGCAGATGAGGACTATCGTTCCATCAACGCCCAGATAGAGTATCTCTTGGCGGAGTGCGTGAGAAGACGCAAGGGATAATGGGATTATAAATTGTGCATAATAAAAGCAGATGTTACAAAAAGTAGCATCTGCTTTTTTATTATTAAATGAAAAGGAGAATATTATGTGCACAGCAACTACTTACAAAACCAAAGACCACTACTTTGGCAGGAATTTAGATCTAGAGTTTTCCTACAAGGAAAGCGTAACCATAACCCCTAGAAATTTTCGCTTTTCATTTCGAGGTCTAAAACCCTTAGAATGTCACTATGCCATAATCGGAATGGCTTATGTAGTGGATAATTATCCTCTGTATTACGATGGAACCAACGAGGAAGGGCTTAGTATGGCAGGGCTTAACTTTCCTGACAACGCATACTATCCACATTTCGAAGACGGAAAGGATAATGTGACACCATTTGAGTTTATTCCCTGGATATTAGGACAGTGCAAGAATGTGGAGGAGGCAAGAGCTAAGATTGAAAATATAAATCTGTACAATGAGCCATTTAGTGACGAGCTTCCTCTGACACCACTTCACTGGATAATCGCAGATAGAGTGGAAGCTATAGTAGTTGAGCCTATGAAGGACGGGCTCAAAATCTATGACAATCCGGTGGGGGTTTTAACAAATAATCCACCTTTTCCATATCATGTGATAAATATAAGTAATTATATGCGTTTATCTAAGGAGGAGCCAACAAATACCTTCGCTGATACACTGCCTATAAAGCCTTACAGCAGAGGTATGGGAACTATGTTCCTTCCGGGAGATTTGTCTTCGGCCTCAAGATTTATAAAGGCCACATTCACCAAGATGAACTCAGTATCAGGAGATGGTGAGGAAGAAAGTGTCAGCCAATTCTTTCACATATTAAAATCAGTGGAAATGCAGCGTGGCTTGGTGCATATGGGCCATGGCAAATACGAAATGACAATATATACCTCTTGCTGTAATACTGACAAGGGGATATATTATTATACTACCTATGATAACAGTGAGGTGGTAGGTATTGATATGAGCAAGGAGGAGCTTAATGGTAACAAGCTTATAATGTACCCTTTATTTGTGGAAAAAGATATCAAAATATTAAATTAAAACCTAGGGATTGTAATAAAGTAACAAAGATTAAATTTTTGACAAAAAACCGTTATTTTCTCCAAATATTTCTCCGATAAACCATAGGACGCGCCAAAGTCAATGAAATGAATGAACTAAAATATGAATGAAATGAATGAACAAAATCTAGAGAAAGGATAGATAAATCTCGTTTAAAGAACTGAAGAAAAGATTTAGAGAAAATTTATGTTAAGAGCTATAGAGTTATTTGTGTTCTGGTACCCGGCCATAATGTCTGTAGTGTGGGTGGTTGGTGGAATAATATTCTATCTTAGTAACGAGAGAAAAAAGCCACTGCCCCTTTACGAGACACCTATGGTTTCCATTTTAGTGCCATGCTTTAACGAGGCCGAAACTATAGGGAATACGGTTGAGCAGTTAAATAAACTGCAGTATCCAAACTTTGAGATTATTGCTATCAATGACGGAAGCAGTGATAATACCTCAGAGGTTGTTCAGGGATTGCTGGAAAAATATGATAGATTGAGATTTATAGACTTAAAGGAGAATAACGGTAAGGCCAATGCACTTTATCTGGGACTCCTTGCTTCTAAAGGAGAAATCCTTATGGGCGTGGATTCCGACGCCTACATAATGCCGGATGCGTTAAACTACATCGTTCCACACTTTACTAATCCGTTTAACGGAGAACGTGTAGGGGCAGTAACCGGTAATCCTAGAGTTAGGAACAGAAGCTCACTTTTAGCTAAGCTACAGCTTTGTGAGTATGCCAGTATAGTAAGTTTAATTAAGAGAACTCAGAGAATCTGGGGTAAGGTTATGACCGTATCAGGTGTTGTTGTAGCATTTAGAAAGCGTGCCCTTATGGATTGTCAGCTTTGGGACAGAGATATGATAACCGAGGATATCGGCGTAACCTGGAAGCTGGAGAAGAAATTCTGGGATGTAAGATATGAGTCAAATGCCCTTTGTATGATGCTGGTTCCTGAGACCGTTAAGGGATTATACAAACAGAGAAAGAGATGGACCAAGGGTGGTATGGAGATTCTAAGACGTCACTACAATATGTTAGGTAATTGGAAATCTCGTAGAATGGTTTTAGTATACCTAGAGCAGGTAACCACCATAATATGGGCCCTTTGTTGGCTGTTGATGCTTATCATACTTTTGATTGGTTGGTTTTCATTTGGTGAGTGGATGGCACTTCCGTACATATGGAAGAGCTTGTTCCTATCAACAGTATGTGTCATACAGTTTGTAGTAGCTATGCTACTTGATAGTCGCTATGATAAGGGACTTCTTAAGAACGGAATAGTTGCCATATGGTATCCATTTATGTATTGGTACATCAATGCAATCATAGTAATCACAACACTTCCAGATTTGTTCAAGAAGAAGAAAAAGCTGGCTACCTGGGATAGTCCGGATAGGGGGTTAGCATAATGAGAGAAACAGATGAAAGCTTTACCAATCCATTGCCGCAAAAGGCGGATTATGACCTTGAAGAACACCTAATATACGGCAAGCAAAAGGGCTGGAAAAAAGTTTTAGAGTGGATATTTACCATATTTGCCTGGGGACTTTTGCTGTCCTATGTAATTTACCTGGTATATGGTATGCTTGCAGTTAAAAATGGTTGGTACCTGCCAGAGTTTACCATATATAACCGTGAGATGGTTATGGAGATTAGAAAGTACTTTTTCTTTCTATTCATAGTTCTTTTGGTGGTTATTGTATTACTTATATTTTGGAAGAACTACAACAGAAGACGATTTGGTAATTTGCACCGAAGAAAGTTTAGACCACCTGTGGATAACAAAGAGCTAGCCGATATGTTTGAGCTTGATGAGCAGATGGTTGAGAAGATGCAAAATGACAGATACATTCTCCTAGAAACCAATATAGTTCCTGAAAATCTTGGAATTGGTGGTAAGAATCCTAAGGAAGATACCTATGAGGATGAGAAGGAAGAGCATCATAAGAGGAAATATAATTTATAGAATCTAATATGCCAGAGAAGAATGATTCTCTGGCATTTGTGTTTATATTGATGATATGGATATTCTACGTGATTGTTTAGTTAATAGGAAATTGCACATAATAAGATATTAGTGTAAAATAGCTAGGTAAACATAGAAATGCTTAGATAAAATTTAAAATGGAGATATATGATTATGAAAAAAGGAATTATATTTGATATGGACGGAACTCTCTGGGATTCAGCAGAGGGTGTGGCAAAGTCTTGGACCATTAAGGTTCAGGAAATGTATCCTGATGCACAGGAAATCACAGAGGCGGATGTAAAGTCTGTTATGGGACTTACTATGGATAAGATTGCGGACAAGTTCTTTAGCTGGTTAGATGAGAAGGAGCGCTATGAGCTTCTTGATATCTGTGGAAATTATGAGAATGACTACTTAAGAGAGCATGGTGGAGTTCTGTATCCTGATTTAGAGGAGGTTCTTGCAGAGCTTAAGAAGGATTATCATCTGTATATCGTAAGCAATTGCCAGAGTGGATATATTGAGGCATTCCTTGATCACTATGATTTTTGGAAGTACTTTGAGGATATAGAGTGCTATGGCAATAATGAGCTTCCTAAGGGTGATAATATTGCAGGAATTATCAGACGTAATGATGTAACAAACGCAGTTTATGTGGGAGACATACAGGGTGACTATGACGCTACTATGTCAGCCAAGGAGCAGCTAAAGGATGAGGGAGTTAAGCTTGACTTTATCCTAGCAGATTACGGCTTTGGAGATGTGGATGCAAAGGTAAGTGAGATTGCAAATCTTAAGGATCTGCCTAAGGTAGCTTCAGAAATACTAGACTAAAGTATAATAATTTCACTATAACATACCGATACAATTATAAGAAAAGGATTTCTATACGCATTTCAAGGAGGAGATGGCTATGAATGTATCTAAGGTTAACAATTATGCAGGCTTTATGAATACCTACGAGGCATATAAGATTCCAAAGGAACACGAATTGGTTAAGAATATTGCTGAGCCTATGGAAACTGAGGATGGCTGTGTGTTGGTACTTACTGAGGAAGCCAGCAAGCGATTACAGCAGGATAAGGAAAAGGTAAGCGAAATGCTTATGGCAGATGTGCAATTAGCATCTGCAAAGACTCAGGCAGAAGGTGCAAAAAAGTATGGCGAGGATATGGGAAAGCTGCTTACTGTATTCAGACTTATGTGTCAGGGACACAATGTTCCACACAGTGATGAGAAAAAACTGATGGAGTTTGATGACAAGATGTATCAGGCTGCCAAGAATGCTCAGATGATGGCTCAGCTAAGAGAAAAGCAGAAGCAGAAAAACGAGAAATCCCAGTGGGATGAGGAAGAGGAAGCTGAGTTTAGAGAGAAGATGGATGCACTTAACCAGGATGTTGAGGATGCTACTCAGAATATGAGTGCTGGTTCTGCCGCATTTTCAGAAGCTCAGAAGGCTAATATAGTGCCTATAGAGACAAGCAGTGCCGATATAGCAGCTATTGACAGTGTCAGTAGCTTAGGCGGTGGCGTGGTAGGCGCTAGAATGGATTTTACAATATAGTAATACAATCGAAAAAGGTCTACGGAGAGGTCCGTAGACCTTTTTTGCGCCCTAAACACATCACTTATGCAATATGACATATCACTTATGTAAAACGTATTGAAAAACATATGTAAATTAGTAGGATAGATTAACTAAAACCATAGGTTAACTGTAACTGTATGCCAAACATACACTTGAGCAAAAAACATATACACTTAAGGAAAGCCTGAATATTATACCTCTCTTAGAAATGGCAAAAATGCTTTATGAGCATACAGATAAAAGCTTTGCGAATCAGTTGGAGGCAAATAGTAGTTCTGCAGGAACTGAGTCAGATGGAAATTAGTAGCCTATAGGATAAAATATGATATAATGGAGGTAATGTGGATGGAGAGAGATTTTTCTGACTCTACCAAACAAGGGTTAATAAGCTTTTTTAGCAATAAAACAATTTGTATAATGATGATATAACTGAAGATAATTTGCTTAACTGTCAGGTGGCAAGCAACGTAGATTTTGATATATTTGCAGAGCATTTTGCAGCCCAAATAACAAATGATTCTAGAGAACTAGAGGGAATATATGGAAATGTTGATATTGAAAATAGATTTCCGCAAGGCAATCAACTTTTTGAGGATATGATACTAAGTGTATGCGAAGGAGGGAATTAGGGTGAAATTTATGAAGAGAATAATTGTATTCATATTTATGTTAGCTTTGGTTGGATGCAACCATGTAGAAGAAAATACTACTTCTGAAACAGTTAAACTCACAACCGAAGAACTTGTGTCGGCAGAGTATTTTATGGAGTATTATGGCTTGACACAAGATGACATAGGCGATTTTGACTTGCAGGCTATGCTTGATGAAATTGAACTTGAAAAGCAGGATCTTGAAGAGGATGGTGATTTTTGGTTAAATTCTATGTACAACAGTATAGAGAATAATCGACAATATGGATTTAATGCATATAGTTTAACGAGAGATGGGAGAAGATTAGCTACA
>JAFTPO010000010.1 GCA_017463225.1 Lachnospiraceae bacterium
GGGACTAAGCCCGTGTATGAAGTTTGTTTTTGTTCGCACTCTAACAATACTATCTTGGGACGATCCTGTCACTGCCTTTTTTAGAAAAACGTAAAAACTGCGCCATAACCTTGGAAGGCCATCGCGCAGCGATTTTGTTCAATTTCAGTTTGCACCTGCTTTTGGATGTAATTAAATAACGATTTGCGTAACCATAAATATTCAGGTATAAGTGTTATTGTCAAGCCCTTGCCGTGTTAACGGTGCGAAAGCAGGCTTGATCATGACGCTTATACCTGAAATACTTTTATAAGCAAATTGAGGTTGCATTGTTGAAAGATTTTGCTATAATAATCCTTGGCAACATTTTGGCAACAAAAAAACTGAGTAACACAAAAATCATATAATTATGAGGTGTTAAAACAGATTTGTACAACACGAAAATATAAGAAAATGTGGAATTATTTTTAAACCTCGACCGTGAAGGTGGTAGAACAGTAGGTTCAGGAAGAGTTGCTACTATCATTGAGTAATTAACGCGTAGCTTTGAGCTAAGCGCATAAATGCAAATATAACAGCCCTTCGTGCTTGCACGGATGGGCTGTTTTTATTTTGCATTTATAGGCATTCAGCGAATGCCGTGAACGAGAAAACACAAAGTGTTTTCGAGGGTGCGCGTAGCTCAAAGATAGATTATTTATAGGGCTTTCCGAGTAATCGGAAGGCCCTTTTTTATTATGATTTTCAACCACCGGTTTAATGACTCATCCTTATCTGTGATATATAATTAATTTGATACAATGTGTTATGGTTTGAAGGGGAGTATTTATGAGATTAGAAGATTTGGAAAAGTTGATAGATTTAAGTGAATATGATAGTTCGGAAGTAAAGATAGAATTGGCACCAGACATTGAAGAGAAGGTACAGGAGTTAACAGACATTATTAAATCTGTGCCTATGGAGATATGGGAGCAGATGGGATATGATGGTTATACAGAAGTGGACGTGGAAAGAGGAGAACGGCTAACTTATTATAAGAATATTGAGAACATAACCATTGTACTTAAGGGAGATCATATAATTAAGCGTATTAGTGGTGTTGGTATAAGAAGCATTTTCTGGGAACTTGCAAAGTATTCTAAGCGATACAATGAGTTTTGCTTAAAGATGTGTGAGTGGGATATTAGCTGGCTTAAGGCTCAGAAAGCATTTATAACTGAGGATGAAATAGTTACGAAATTGGAGGACAAAGTAGCTTACATAATAGATGAATATGATAGCAATAATCTATATGATGTGTATTTTAAAAAGCTGGGACTTAAGAAGCCATTTATCAGCTTTTGCAAAAAGCATAATATTACAGATGAGGTAACCATTGCAGAATTTAAGTACAGGTTTGTTTTGGAAGCTTTTGTCAGAATGATTTCGGATGAGGTGAATTATTTTAAAGATAATGAAGATTACCAGTATTTGACTAGATATTGGAATGACTCATTTAAAATTCAGAAAAAAATGTATTTCTTCTGGGATAAGTTTTTGAGTGGAGAAAAAGATTTTAGAGAGTTGTATGGGTATCTAGAAGCTGCATTGAAAACAGTAAAGGAAATAGCAACTAAGAATGATTACATGGTGTTCCAGGAATTGAATGCTATGAATGCTGTAAAGCATAATGTGTTATATGAAGAAAAAAAGGGACCTGCCTACAGTTTAGATTACAGATATTACGGCATATGTGAAGGATATGTTTGTATCTTAGAGCACATTGCACTTGAATTTTTGCTTAAAGGTGAAAGTCATAATGCAAAGGAATTAATCGAAAGTATGTCACATAGCCAGAGAATGTATGATTTTTTATGTGACAATATCGAAAAATATCAAGAGTTAAAGAAGAAAGAATTTGAGGATTTTGATATTACTGTAATCAAACATGGCGATGGTATCATATATACAGCTGAATTCAATATTCTTATAGAACAGAATGAAGAAAATAGTGAAGGTAGTGCTTTTAGGGGACTTGGAAGAACCGAGGAAGAGGCGGTTACTTCTCTGAGAAAAAAGTTTGATAAAAATAAGGAAATACTGATTGTTGGAATAATTAATAAGGGATTCTCCCAATTCATTGAGACTTGGAAGAATGAAAAAACTGACAGTCATTAGATAAAGTAATAGTATGTTATAGTAAAAGAAACTGACGGATAAAAAGAGTGAGGTTTGGTTGTTTAGTAAAAAACAGTATAAGAATCAGAGATTTATTATAGGTAGGTCTAATGGGAGGTGACAAAATGCTAAATCTTGTAGTATTTGAAACAGAAGAAGAACTCTGTGAGTTAACCGGGCTGACAGAACATGAACTGTGGCAAAAAGGTTTTAATCTTGATGATTGGGAAATTGGTTTTCAATCAGAAGTTAAATTGCATAAGACACCAACGAAAAAAGATATAGAGAATGGATATCGTGAGAATGAATTAATTGCGTTATTCGATTTGCCGGCACATTGGTTGATGAGTCAAATGAACGCTTACTGTGTTGGTGCAAATTATGTATTTCTGAATGGGAAACATTACTATACAGTTCATCATGCATAATATGGTTAAAAATGGCGACGTGTCGCCATTTTTTAGGCTGTGGTTATACAATGAAGAATGCAAAAAAAGGATAGAATCTATAATATGCGAAAGAATATAATTGACATAGTTTTCGTCAGCGAATATAATATACTTAACGAAATAGAATTTACTTATCTAAAATATTAAGAAAGGAGAAGAGACGATGCTATACAATTATATAAAAGAACATTATAAAGAAGCGGAGCCGATTTTCTTTTCGGATTTGGAGCGTGAGGATATTACGAAGTCGGCGTTAAATCAGCAGTTGAAGAAACTCTGTGATAAGGGATTGCTGCAGAAGTATGATATCGGAGTATATTTTATACCCAAGAAGTCTCTGTTGAATTCTACCATAGGTCCCAATGCGGATATGGTGGCGAGATATCGTTTTATTTCCAAAGGGGATAATGTTGACGGTTTTTATGGTGGCAATTCTTTTGCGAACCAGATAGGAATTACTACACAGGTTCCGCGGGTAGTTGAGATTGTGAGTAATAACACTAACTCGTCTGACAGAGAAGTACGAATTGGAAACAGAAGATTTTATGTGAGGAAACCAATCGTACAGATAACAAAAGAGAATGTGTATGTGTTACAGATGTTGGAACTTTTGAAAAATCTTGATGCATATTTAGATTATTCTTATGAGGAGGCGCGGGACAAATTTGCAGAGTATATCACGATTCACGGAATCAAACGAAGTGATGTGGATTTGTATATCAGAAAATACCCGCTGGCGACATTTAAATTTTATTATGAATTGGGGTTAGATCATGTACTTGCATAAAGAAAATAGAGAACTGTTTCGCGATGCAATTTTGCTGACTTCACAGAAACTTGAAGTCAGTGAAGATATCGTAGAGAAAGATTATTACGTCACATTAATTTTGAAGAAGCTTTCTGCAATTGAATATCCGGTTGTGTTTAAAGGTGGTACATCTCTTTCCAAAGCATTTCAAGTAATAGACCGATTTTCGGAGGATATTGATATTACCTTTACAGAACATCTGGGGGAAGCAAAAAGGAAGAAGTTGAAGTATAACATATTGAAGCCGATTGCTGATGAATTAGGACTTGTGATTCGTAACTTTGATTCTATCGAAAGTGATAAAAATCTGAATCATTATGATTTCTATTATGAGTCGGTGGTGGGGGATAGAGTTATCAATGCCATTCCGCCCTATGTTAAGTTGGAAACATCCTTGATGTCTTATGCATTTCCTACAGAAGAACGGGAACTCGGTAATAATATATTAGATGCCCTGGGAGCAGAGGAAAAGGAACTTATTGCAACATATGATCTGGGCACATTTCCTATGCGTGTTCAGTCTTTAAATCGTACATTGATTGATAAAGTTTTTGCAGTATGTGATTATTATTTGCAGGGCAAGGCCCATAGAAATGCGAGACACCTCTATGATATTTTCAAGTTGACAGAGTATGTGGAGATGGATGGTGATTTCTTGGAACTTGTAAAGGAAGTGCGTGCGCACAGAATTACTATGGGAAGTGAAATTGCTCCGGCAGCGCCTCTGGATGTGAATATTGTAGAGTTGGTTCAGAAACTTTGTGATGAAGATTTTTACAAAGAAGATTACCGGGAAACTACGCTTAAGTTGATTTCGGATTCTTTGGAGTATGAAATGATGAAGAGACATTATAAGGAATTGGTTGAGAAGATATTTGCCTGACATATTTTTCTACCCCAAAAGATATAAAATGGGGTAGAAAATGAGGTGGTGGGGTAGAATAAAACAGTTGATTATCTTGCAAGATGGAATATAGTAAAACTAACAGAACCCAACACGCCTCTTAACGATGCGGACCACGTTGGGTCATTTTGATTTTAATGTAAATAATAATATTATATAAGCATGTGATTTGAATAAAAGTACAAATAACTGTTGGATTTATTTTTTGGAGTTTAAAATACAAAATAAAAACAATTGACATAGAATTTCTTAATTAAGATAATGAATTTATAGAAATTGCTACAATTAAATTGATGAAAAGGGGAATGATGGTGAAAGATTTAAAAGTATCACGATTTGAAAATCTGGATGTAATGGATTATAAGAGTGATGAAAGTTACTTGATTGAATACCAGTCGCAAGGGCGAGATTATGCCCAAATGAAAAGGTTGCGCTTGTATTATGAAATGCTTAAGAAGCTAAGTGATACTGGCAATCAAGAAAGAATTAGTAAGATTAAGGACATTTTAAAAAATGAAAGCGAAAAGCTTCGTAAAATGTTGCAAGAAGATGTTACTGAATTAGAAAAATGCTTTGAAGCTGGAGCATATAAGGCAACATTGATATTAGCAGGTTCTATTTTAGAAGCATTTTTAATTGATTGGTTATCAGAAAAAGATGGAGTGGACTATTTTGTAAATCCATATAAAGTTGTAAAGACAAATAATAAGGGTATGACATACGAAAAAGAAGATGATAGACTTGTCACCTATATAAATGCAATTAAGGAAATAGAGATGCCAAATTGGATGGAGCCCGCTGAAAAAGCGAATAATATTAGAAACAATAGGAATCTTGTACATATCAAATTATGCATGAAAGATGATATAAAAATTGATAGAAAAATATGTTGTAAGGTAATTAGTGACTTAAAAGATATTATTTCCACTAGACACAGTGGTGATATATCATTATAAGCGATTTGTAATATAAAATATATTTATCTAGAATGGAGAGCGCTTTTGCTCTCCGTTTTTTAAACCACAGGTTAAATGATTCAATATATCCTATAGTATATAATAAACTCGATATAATATATAAGATAAATAGATGTATAATGAAGTTAGTGGATAAAATAAGCAAAGGTTTTTCTAAATATGCCAAGGAGGTGTAGAGGACAGAATGATTAAACTAGGCACAAACGAAATCTTCCACGTTCACACCTTTCGCTGTAAGCATGCTGGTGAGGAAAGTGATGAGGAATATATTAAGAAGGCAATTGAATTAGGAGCAGAATCCATAGCATTTACAGACCATGGACCTTTTCCTGGGAATATATTTGGGAACAGAATGGGGATAGAAGAGTTGCCGGAATATATACATACTCTGAACAGTCTTAGAGATAAGTACAAGGATCAAATTAAGGTTTATGTAGGTCTTGAGATAGAATACTTTAAAGGTTTTGATTGTATGACAAATGGCGAAAGTCATTATAAGCAACTTAAGGCTATGGAAGGATTAGATTTCCTTATGTTGGGGCAGCACATGTATGAGACAGGCATAGGAAGCTATAGCTTTTCTCTTCCTAAGGAGGATATTAAGAGATTGGAAGCACCAGGTATGGGTCAATCTATAGTGGAGGGTATTGCTACCGGTTATTTTGATGTGGTGGCTCATCCTGACAGAACCTTTAGGAGACGCAAGGTGTGGGATGATGAGCTGGCACAAATAGGAAGAAGCATTATAGAACAGGCTATAAGGTATGGTGTTATTTTAGAACAGAATGAAAGCTCTAAGAGACATAAGGGTCAATACTGGACAGAGTTTTGGGATATGGCTAAAGAGATATCTGATAGTAAGCCTGATGGCAAAGAACTTAAGGTAATTAGGGGCTTAGATGCACACAAAACTGGGGAGCTTGTTATTATAGAAAGAAGGGGATAAGATGATATACTACACAGCGGACTTACATTTTGGACACGCAAATGTAATACGATTTGATAATCGTCCATTTGATGATGTGGATGAGATGGATAGATATATAATCGATATGTGGAATGCCAGGGTTAATGATGATGATCATGTATATATAGTGGGAGACATATGTTTGAATAATAGCAAACCAGTTGATAAGTATTTGGCTCAGCTAAAGGGTCATAAGCATCTTATTGTGGGAAATCATGATGGTAAGCTGCTCAAGAATGAGACGGCTGTAGGATATCTGGATTCTGTAGATGATATATTGCAGATTGATGATAATGGAAGAAGAGTCTGTATGTGTCATTATCCTATGGCAGAATGGCCAGGATATTATAGGGGTGCGTGGCACATTTACGGACATATACATAACAATAAGAATGATGCATTTTATATTATGAAGGCTATGGAAAGGGCTCTTAACGCAGCATGCTGCATCAATAACTATATACCAGTAACCCTTGATGAGCTTATAAAGAATAATAAGTGGTTTAAAGCTGATGTAGAAGAAAGGACTGATTAATATGGTTTTTCTTACCGGAGACACACACGGAAGATTTGATAGAATTGATAAGTTTTGCAGGATCAATAAAACCACAAAGGATGACATCATGATTATCCTTGGAGACGCAGGAATAAATTATTATCTTGGTATAAAGGATGTGCTAAATAAGGATATTATTTCTAATATGCCTATAACATTGTTATGTGTTCATGGAAACCATGAGCAAAGACCATATGCCATAGAGACATATGAGGAAATGGAGTGGCATGGTGGTGTAGTTTATGTGGAGAAGAAGTATCCAAATATTCTTTTTGCTAAGGATGGTGAAATATATGATTTGGAAGGAAAGTCGGTTATGGCCATGGGAGGCGCATACAGTATAGATAAGTTTTATCGTTTAACTCAGGGCTATGCCTGGTTTGACAATGAGCAGCCATCTGAAGAGATAAAGAAATATGTGGAATCACAGCTTGAGAAGGTGGGCTGGCATATTGATATAGTACTTTCCCACACTGTGCCTATTAAGTACGAGCCCGTGGAGGAATTCATTGATGGTATTGACCAGAGCAAGGTTGATAAAACTACAGAGCTTTGGTTAGGAGATATTGAGAAGAAGCTTACTTATGACAGATGGTACGCAGGACATTATCATACTTCAAAGGAAGTGGACAAAATTGTGATTATGTTTGAGGATTATAGGAACTTGGCTACGGGGAAACTTTTTCCAGACGTACCGGTGGCAGGTAGACCTAAGTATAGGACAGAGCAATATGTGTCCTTTGGTTGGAATGGTAAGATAAGGGAGGGTTACATAGAGATTGTGGATGAGTGGGGAACAGATTACTATTACAGAGAACAACCTACCTATGATATTTCAGTACCTGATGAAGGTGGAGCATGGTATAAGCATGTGCCTGAGGAGTTTGTGCTTGAGGTAATTGATTGATTGCAAACAATTAATATATTAAGCCAGAAGTATGTAATTTAGATTATGTGCTTCTGGCTTTTTATATGGTTATTTCATAGAAAAATAAATTATGAGATAGTCGGATAGTGCTTTTCAGGTACAATATATGTATGGTATAATATACAGTATATAATGAGACAAAATGCAATACATATTAAGAATAATACCAAAGAAAAACATTGTTATACATACGTGTCAAAGGTAGGATTTATTGTGAGCATCAAAGAATTCTTTTCCAAGAGAAAACAACCGGTAATTACATACAATCCGGAAACACATTATCCGGTAATTAGAAGTTCTATCTGCACGGGGGAGCAGGTGGCAGGCTTCAAATGTAAGGAGACCGGACGTTTTACAGAGATTATGCTTATTAAAGGGGAGAAGGATTTGAATAACTTCAAAAGTATGTATAATTTGGGAGATGTAAAGAAGGAGTATTAGTGGGGATGAATAAGATAAAATACGATAAACGAGATAAGAAGATATATCTAGTTTTAGCAGTGGTTACTACCATTATTTTTGCTGTGTGTTTTTCCTTGTTGCAGATGGATTTAGAGGTTGAGAATTTATCAGCAGCATTTTACGCAAGCTTTATGATAGTATCCACTTCATTTTTGCCTATTATTAGCTTTGCTATGTGGATTATGTTTTTTGACAGTCATATGTACCTAAAGCGCCTTGAGAAGTATGGATTAACAGTGCCTTACAGGAAAAATGATTATGACAATAACTTAGAAAAGCTTCCTCAGGCTCAAGGAACAGTTTTCTTAGATGAGCGCCAAAAAGCAAATGAAAGCAAGGAAAGTAAGGCTTTGGCATATATATCATGGATTATATCTCTTGGTATGGCTGTCTATACTGTGTGGTTTTTTATAAGATTTTCACATATGCTGGAGAACGTGGCATTTTTTGGTTTAGTTTGTATCTTCATTACTATTTGCTGGTTAGCTTTTGGCTTCTATTATTTCAAGCAGAAGAATCCTAATAAATATAGAGATGATGTGGATTACAAATCAAATCTAAAGGTGAGAAAGCATTTGGTAGAGGGAATTATAGCTATAGTGATACTGCTTGCCATAACCATTGTAGGAGCTGTAAATATGTATACTATGTCAAAATATGTGGAGCGTTCCAAGGAGCACCCGGAAGAAGTAGCTAAGATAGAAGATGATATATTAGAAGTATAAAAAAGGAGAATTATATGGGGAACAGTGAAATTGTAAATAAACTTAGAGACAATATAAATCAGGTGTTTGTAGGCAAGGAGAACATAGTGGATAATTTGCTGATTTGTCTGCTGGCAGGGGGACATATACTTTTGGAGGATGTGCCTGGTGTGGGAAAAACCACTCTGGCTCTGACTTTGGCTAAGAGCATGGATGCCAGCTTTGGAAGAATTCAGTTTACCCCTGATACCTTACCATCAGATGTAATAGGTGTGTCAATTTATAATATGAAAACCGGTGAATTTACATTTCAGCCGGGAGTGGTTATGAATCAGATTCTCTTGGGAGATGAGATAAATAGAACATCACCTAAGACACAATCAAGCCTTCTTGAGGCCATGGCAGAGGGACAGGTTACAGTAGATGGAAAGGTGATAAAGCTGCCTGAACCATTTCTTGTTATAGCAACTCAAAACCCTATAGAATTCATAGGTACATATCCTTTACCTGAGGCTCAGATGGATAGATTTATGATGCGTTTATCAGTGGGATATCCGGGCAGAGAACAGGAGATTCATATGATGGAGCTGTTCCTTGAAGGAAATACTGCAGACAAGGTAAAAGCGGTCTGCAAGGCAGAGGATATACTTGCCATGCGTGAAGAGGTTAAGCAGGTTAAGGTTAAAGATAATATTTTGAATTATATAGAGGATATTGTAGAACAGACCAGAACGGAAGTTAGATATGCCCTTGGGGCAAGTCCGAGAGCTCTTTTAGCATTGGTAAGAGCAGCTCAGGCTAGGGCATATATGCAGGGAAGAGATTTTGTAAAGCCGGATGATGTGAAGGCAGTGGCGAAGCAGGTTTTAGCTCACAGACTGGTGCTTACATCGGAGGCCAGAATTCAGAAGGAAGATGTGATGGATGTCTTGGAGCAGATTATAATTAAGACCAAGATTCCGGTATAATTGATGGGGAAAGATTAATGAATAGCAAGAAGCAGAGCTTGAAGACGCGAAGAAGAATATTACTTGCAGTTTGGATACTATCTTTGATTGTGATTAGCAATTATGGTGGTCCTATTAGCTATGGATTCTTTTTTGCTGTGACATTATTGCCTATTCTTTCCTTTGTGTATTTATTATTTGTATTTTCATTTTTTAAAATATACCAAAAGCTTGACAGCAGAGATGTGGTGTGTGGAAAACCAACCCCTTATTTGTTTATATTACGAAATGAGGGCTTTTATCCATTTACCAGTGTCAGTGTTAAGCTTTTTTCTTTTTACTCCTTTGTGGAGGACATGGATGAAGATACTGAATACGAATTACTACGTGGTGATGAGTATACCTTTGAGACAAAGCTTACCTGTAAATATAGAGGTGAGTATGAGGTTGGTATAAAGGAGATTGAAATAGTTGACTTCTTAAGACTGTTTAGGCTTAAGTACAAGGTTCCCAGCACTATCAGGGCATTAGTTAAGCCTAAGATTACAAAAATAAGCTGTTTAAATTCTGTGGAAGCCATAAATGGTTTGCTGCAAAGGGAATATGCACAGATAGATACAGAGCCTGATGTGGTTGTCAGAGATTATGTTTCAGGAGATTCCATAAAACATATATCATGGAAGGTAAGTGCCAGAGAGCAAAGTCTAAAGGTTAGAAAAATAGTAGGCGAGGAAAAGCAGGGCATATTGCTGGTAGGAGATACTAAGAGATATTTTAAGGATATGCAAGAATATCTGCCATTGGAGAGCAAGCTACTAGAAGTGATGTCGTCACTGGGAATATATCTGGCTGAAAATGGAATGACTTATAGTGCTTACTACAGAGAAGGACAGATTAAAAGCTGTAGAGTGGAAAGTCTTAGCGGATATCAGGAATACTATGTTATGTTGTCTAAGGTTAGATTTAACTCATCAGAGAGCTTTGCAGTTACTATGCAGGAGCTGATGGATAAAGGCATATTGTGGCGCAATAAAATAATCTTTGCAGTATTGCACCAGATGGATGATGACATAATGAATATGGTGGAAAAGCTGTCTAATGCAGGTGTTATAGTAGTTTTATATATTGTATCAGATGAAGCATGTGATAGGTATATAGGACAGTGCAATGAGCGTAGAATAATGGTTCAAATTCCTATAGAAGGAGAGTTGGAGGGAAGACTATAGTGAATGCAACTTCGGAGACAATTGAAAAAAGCTTATATCGAAGTGCTAATACTGCGGTTTTGTCCAGTGTTATAATATACGACCTTGGTAGATTGTTGGGGATATTTGAAGCTAAAGCGTGGTACATATTGCTGTGCTTCTGCCTGTCCGTCGCAGTTTGTTTTTTTGTGGAGCAATTATCTAAGAGAAGAGGCTTAACTATATTGGTGCCATTGGTTATAGTCTTAGTTCCAGCTATGATAGTTGGATTTAAAAATTTATTTAGATTCCTTAAGACTTATGTGAATTGGGCCCTAAGTATGCCGGGATGGAAAGCAGAGTGGGTGTGGATATATCAGATTATTCAAGTAGTTTGGATAGTTTTAATTGCATACCTTGTTCAAAGCTTATTCGAAAGATATTTTAAGCTTAGAATAGGTGTCACAGCTGCAATAATTATCCTGATGGCATACTATATGATATCAGGTTATGAGGTTAAGTATATAGGTGTGGTAATGAGCATATGTTTTATAGCCATAACCCTGATAGAATGGACAGAGAACAGTTGGAGTAAAAAGAAACATAGAAGGACTCATGTCTATATGCTTTGGATGATGCCTTTTATAGCTGTGTACTTATGTTTGATGCTGAGGATGACCGTCCCATCAGAACCCTATGACTGGAAATTTATTAAGGATGCATATAATTACATTCAAGAGAAGGCTACCATATGGTTTAATGATGTGTTTGGTGAAGTGGATGAGTATGATTTGGCTTTGAGTGGTTTTTCCGAGGATGGAACCATAGGTCAGGGTATAGTAGATAACCATACAGAGATAATGACCTTAGAAACTAATAGAGTAATGCAAACCAATGTGTATCTTACAGGTAAGGTGTTTAACACATTTGATGGATTAACTTGGAATGCGTATCAGAATGAAACAACGAAGGATAGATATATTGATACTTTAGAAACCCTATATGCTGCTATGTATTACGATCCGGGGTATTTGTATAATTATGCTATCAAATCAAGGATAACCATCTGCTACAAGGACTTGAATACAGATTATTTATTTGCACCGTTAAAGTTTAGTAGCTTAGAGAGTCAGCTAGAGGAGATAGATTTTAAGGTAAGTGATGGAAGTACATATTTTCAGGAGAACATAAATTATGGTTCTGAATATAATGTTTATTTTTATCAGGTGAATGCAGATGCAGAGCTGTTCTACGATTTTTTGGAGGCTGATGTGGGATATGATGAGGCTTTGTGGAATAAGGTTTTGTCAGATTTTAAAACAGCTACAGGAATCACTCTTACCTACGAGGAAATAAATTCAAATAGTGAGAAATACTACCAGGAATATACGGATTGTCCGGAACTATCCATTCAGGTTAGAGAGCACTTAGATTATATTACAAAGGATGCAAAAACAGATATAGAGGTACTTAGGGCTATTGAAAAGGAGCTTGCTTCTTATACCTATACACAAACTCCGGGAAAGCTTCCGGAGACGGTAGTGGATGGAAGTTCATTTCTTGATTATTTTATACTGGAAAGTAAGCAGGGATATTGCACTCATTATGCTACGGCTTTTACATTGTTAGCCAGAGCAAAGGGATATCCTGCCAGATATGTGCAGGGTTATTGTGTACCTATGTTGGGAGAAAGAAAAGCTACTGTCACAGCGTCAATGGCTCATGCATGGCCTGAGGTGTACATAGAGGATGTGGGTTGGATAGCATTTGAGCCAACACCGGGATATGGAGAGATCAGATACACACCATGGACCACAAAAAGAATAACTAATACAGATAACTATTATGATGAAGAATTTTACAGTGAAGATGATGAAGCATTAGCCACTCCGTTGGATGTGGAGAATAAGGATGAGGAAAAGGGTAATGGTGGCTCAAAAAGAATACTAGATATTATAAGAAAGCTGATAATCATAATATCTATAGGTCTTATCCTTGTGATGATTGTAGTACGATTTGTGGTTAAGATTCAGTACAAGAAGAAAACTATGTCGGAAAAATATCACTGGATGGTAAAACGAAACTTTAATATGGTGAGAAAGCTGGGATATAAAATGTCTGATACAGAAACTCTTGATGAGTTTTCTCACAGGATACAGAAAGCTAATATAAAGCTGGAATTTATTCGAGACTATGAGGCAGTTGTTTATGGAGATAAAGCTATACATCATGAAATGCTTATATCTGTAGACCAGGAGTATAAAGAATTATTGGAATTGTTAAAAGAGAAGTCAAGGGTTAGATACATCTGGCATATATTATGGAGAGATGTAGGTTGATGTGAACATAAAAGCACCCGAAGGGAGGGCATTTCCTTCGGGTGCTTTATTACACACATTATATTTTAAAGAGGGTGTTATTTTTCCCTAATTAAACCTAGCTTATAGCATTCTAGTAATTCCTGCAAATCACTTATCTGCTGCATATTTTTTTTGCCTTCATCCGTATCCTTAACTAAAAGTCTGTGGTCTATAACCTCTGTTACCTGAATCTCAGGTGTGTTTTCGCCATCTCTAGTATATTCTTTGTGCTCTGCAAGAGCTAAGTGATGTGAATTAAAGATTAAGGTGTAGCCTGCGATACCGGTTTTACTGTGGTATGCCTTAGAGAGGCCACCATCTATGATATACAGCTTTCCGTCAGCCTTTACAGGTCTTTCGCCGTCCACAACCTTGACAGGTACGTGACCATTTATTATGTGAGCTCTGTCCTTATCCATACCAAAGGCGTCAAATATCTTGTCACAATACTTTTCCTCCTTAGAGAACTCGTAATATGGATTGTAATGCTCTGTAGTAAGCTCTTTATGTCCTATAAAGATATTTTCAAAGGTGGTCATCTTATCCTTTCCAAATAGTGGAGAGTCCGGTCCTGACCAAAGATACCACATTAAGTCTAAAGCTTTAAGCTTTTTTTCAGGCTCTTGGGAGCCGTTTAAAAAGTAAGCGTCGATAATCTGCTTTTCCAGATAGTCCATAAGCTCTTTTCCGGAGAGCTTACCCGTAGGAGTGTCCCATGCTACAAATTCTCCCGTCTCATCCATAGGAATGCATCCGTGGAAGAGTAGGTTATTGTTGCATATTTTATACATAGAACCGTGAGAGTACAAAAAGCGCATATGCTTATGTAGTCTGCTGGAGTGAAGGAAAGAATATCTTAAAGCGGATACCAGTCCTTGTTCCTCCGGTGTAAGAGAATAGGGATCCTTTGGGTCGATGGTAGGGAAGTTAGAGTCCCTTAAAGTATAGGTTTTACCATTGATTACTATGGTCCCTTTTTCATAATCTATCTTATCTAAGAATAGTCTGTTTTCTAATTTGTATTCAGGATGTCTCTTGATAAGCTGACCCTCAAGCTTAAGCTCAATGATTGTAATAGCCTTGCACATTTTAGCTGTAAGGTCCTCCTCCACAGAGTCATATTTGTTATGATACAGTGTATGAGGTCTAAATATATCACATTGGTCATCCTGATATGTAGCAGCTGCAAACATAGATAGAGGTCTTAGGTTAATACCATATCCATCCTCCAAAACGTCGAAGGAATTATAGCTTGTAGCGATTCTGAGCAGTGTTGCGATACAGGCTGTATTTCCTGCAGCTGCTCCCATCCAGTTAATGTCGTGATTTCCCCACTGAATATCTACATTGTGAAAAGCTGTAAGCTCATCCATAACATAATCCGCACGAGGACCCCTGTCGAATATGTCACCGATAATATGTAGATTATCAACCAGCAGGTTTTGTATAAGCTCTGAGAGAGCTATTATAAAATCATCAGCAACCCTTGCGTTTATTACCGCATTGATTATCTCCTGATAATATAATTTCTTATTTTCTTCGTTTTCGTTTATATGTAATAATTCGTCTATTGCGTAGTCAAAATATTTTGGTAGCTTCTTTCGAACCTTAGATCTTGTGTATTTAGAACCAACCTCTCTGCAGATAGCAACAAGTCTGTGAATTGTAAGTCGATACCACTCATCGTCCAGCTGACCTGTGTGTCTTTTATCGGCTAAGGCCTGATGAGGGTAGTATATCAGGTTGGCAAGAGCAAGCTGTTCGCTTCGTGGAAGCATATTTCCGAAGGTCTCGTTAATCTTTGCTCTAATTACCCCGGAAGCACTTCGAAGGAAATGAATAAAGCTTTTGTATTCTCCGTGGATGTCAGAGAAGAAGTATTCATTTCCTTTAGGAAGTTCAAGGATTGCGCTAAGGTTAATGATTTCAGCAGCACAAGCATTTCCGTTGGGGAATTCGTGGCTTAATAACCTTAAGTAATCTAAATCTCTCACTTCCTGGCCTCCTGACTCATGTTTGTGTTTGTAGCTTTCGCTACGATGTGTAAATAAAAAGAAAGTAGTTGTTATGAAATGTAAGCGCTTACATTTCTATAAACACATATTATCACTTGAATAAGAATATGGCAAGAATTTTTTTTGAAAAAATATAAATTAGATAATATTTAAGTGTTTTTTCGGTCGAATGACAAAAATTATGTATTTATTGCCCGCCATTTTTTAGTTTTATAGAAGCAAAGCCTAGCAACTAGCTTGTTTTAAAACTAGCTGCTAGGCTTTAGATATCATTATTTTGGTCTTACAGTAAGTCTTGTGATAAGTCCATTTTCATCCACACGTCTAACTGTGGCTATACACATTACATAGTAGCCGCCGATAGAAGCGATGAACTCAGCCTGCTCATCATTTACAATCTCAGCCTCGGAGATTAAGTATTGGCGGAATGTGAATTTGTTCTTGAAGAACATATCAATAGCTTCACGTCCATATACATGGTATTCCTGGCGACCGGTTGCATTAGGGCAGTAGTCACGTAAGGTACCATCTTCAGCAAAGCACATAGAAAGTGCTTTGTTATCACAATTCTTTAATGCTTCTACATATTTTTCTATAGCTTTCATATTCACACCTCCTAATATACCTTCTCTGAGTTAAGCAATGCATCTGTTCCACCGTCGGTAAAGAGTATAATTCCATTTATTCCTCTAGCTCTCTTTGATAGAAGGAAACGCATAGATTCTGCTATTTCTTCAGGATCCATAAGCGCATCTGAGCCATATCTTACAGGAATAGGTAAAGCACTAACAGCAAATTTAGCAGCATCACTTAAGGAATCTGTCATAGCAGTACGAACATTTCCAGGTGCAACAGCATTAACACGAACCCCCCTTGCTGCCCAAGCTGTTGAGATTCTTCTTACCCAACGGGCTAATGCATATTTTGTTGCCATATAGATTGACTGACCAACAGTCTGGTTTGTAGCATCCATAGTTTTTACAATGTTACAGATACGCTGCTCGTCACCCACATTGTTAAGTAAGTCAACGATGTCCATACGTCCGGTTCCCTGTGAAATAGTATTAGAAACAGTAACTACTACGCTTCCGTTCTTTTTCTGTAGTAAGTCAAATAAGCCTCTGGCAAGCTTTACTGTTCCAAAGTAGTTAAGAGATATAACCAATTCCAGATTTCCGCAATTACCTGATACACCTGCGTTGCAGATTATGCCATCGATACCATCAGGACATTTTTCTACTATACCCTCTATAGCAGTGTCACGGCCCTCCTGAGTGGCAAGGTTGGCGCAGATATCCCCACCGCGCAAATCTACATTGATTACCTCGTGACCATCACTCTTAAGCAGTTCAACAGCAGCAGCACCGATTCCGCTGGAACCACCTGTTACAACATAAGTTCCCATAGTTAATTCCTCCCTAATGTCATAGCTGATACCTCAGCTGTTTTTTATAATTTAGGAATTATAATCAAAGAAAAAGTTTTGTCAATAGGGCAAAAATGGCGAAAAGCCTTAAAATACAAGGGTGGACAGGCGAAAAACCTAGGAAATGTAAGCGCTTACACAAAAAATGAGCCGTATGAAAATTTTTTGTAATTTTTTTTAAACATACTGTATTTGTTGATCTCTGTTTACATAATTCTCCCCAACTCATAAAAAAATAACTGGTGATAGATTAATATCACCAGTTATTTAATGTAGCATAATTTTAGTATTCCTTCTTCATCATAATCTTATATGAAAATACATATGAGATAGCGAGAATAATAACTAATACTAAGAGGAATGCACCTGCTATTATTGCATCTTGTGCTACCTGGCTTGAAGGAAGCTTTGAAAGTACATCCATAGCCATACCTTTTAAATCAATATGGAAAACCTCTGTTAAAAGCTTATAGCCACCTACAATAATAACCGCTATGGCTGCAACAGAAAGGAAGATAGCAGTTCTGCTTTTCTCTACACCAAACTTAAGCTCCAAAGGGATATTTACAGCTAACATAAGTCCAACACCAACTGTAGAGCCTGCAGTAGAAGCGATTACTGTGCTGGTGTTAACATCGATGCCAAAGAGCTGACCTAATAGCATACAAATGACTATTGATGCAACACATGAGCAAAGAAGATTTAATGCAGTGAATAAGTACTTTTCAATAACATACAGCTTTCTTGTTGTAGGTAGTGAAAGTATGAATAACATACCACCGTTAATATCATCGTAGGAAATTGTTGTAAGTGCAAGCATAGACATTAAAATTACGATATATGTTGCGGCAAATGTAACATCCTTGTTTGTATATGCAAAGAATGCACCGAATAAAACTGCTACTAAAAATAGCTTTTTCTGATTTAATATTATCTTTAAGTCCTTAATTAATAATCCCTTCATTATTTTCTCTCCCCCTGTACCATTATAATTATAAAGTCGTCGATATTTCCCTTTTCGATAGCTACCTGTGGATAATTCTCCTGATAGAAGTCCTTCTGGTTTGTAAGGCAAAGGTAGCCAAATTTCTCCCTCTTTGTAGCAATTATGTATTGCTTATCTATAGTGTCATACTGGTCATCAGTAAGCTTTAATATTCCGTATTCTGAGAGGAGTACGTCAGTTTCCTCGTGAATGATAATCTCTCCATTAGATATCATATAAAAGTCATCGCAAAGACCTTCTAAGTCAGTTGAAATGTGAGAGCTTATTAGGATTCCTCGTCTGTCATCCTCCATATATTCTCTAAGCATATCAAGAAGCTCATTTCTCATAATAACATCAAGACCTGCAGTAGGCTCATCTAAGATGAGAAGCTCAGCGTCATGAGATAAAGCAATGATTAGCTTAAGCTTAGCCTTCATACCTGTTGAGAAATCCTTAATGTTTTTATCAAGAGGTATCTTGTACTGGTGACATTTTGCAATGTAATCAGTTTCTGAAAAGCTCTTATACATAGCCTTCAATATGCTTACAAGGTCCTTAGCTCTTAAGTAATCAAATGTGTTTGCCTCAGTTAATACAACTCCCAGCTTCTCCTTATCCTCTGGTGTTATATCATTAAGCTTCTTTCCAAACATTTCAATATCCCCACTGTCAGGAAAGATAAGACCTAAGATGGATTTGAAGGTAGTACTTTTTCCCGCACCGTTGCTACCTACAAGACCTGTAACCTGTCCCCTTTTTACTTCGATGGAACAATCAAGCTTAAATGTTCCGTAATCCTTTTTTACATTCTCCAATTTTAATAACATAGATTTTTCCTCCAAGATTCATAAAGTGTTTTTTACTGGAAGTCACTTAACACTACCTCAAAAAGGTTTTGCGTATCCTCGTTAGACATTCCACATTCTCTGGCCTTTCGAATTCCCTGTTCAAAAAGCTTTTCAACTTCCTTTTGCTTCTCCTCCATAGCAATATTAGGATTAATGTTAGCTACGAAGCTTCCCTTGCCATGAACTGTTACTATGTAACCCTCCTGTTCCATAGCGTCGTAGGCTTTCTTAACAGTTAGAGCGCTTATCCTAAGATCCTTCGATAGAGTTCTTACAGAAGGAAGCATGACGTCCGGCTTTAATTGACCGGATATGATTTTGTCCTTCATCTGCATGACTATCTGTTCGTAGATAGGAGTCATAGATGAGTTGTTAATTATTAAATTCATAGGTTGATCATCCTCCTGATGTAAACAGTATATAACAGTCCACATCTGTTGTCAACTGTTTTATGCTGTTTATTGTAAAATTTTTTTTCACTTATATAAAAAATTGTTTTCGTTGATGAAAATATGCGTGATATGATATAATTTACAGTAGTAAGTTATTTAAGCTATTAGTTAGAATAAAGTAGGTGTACAAATGAAAAATATTGCAGTTCTTATGACTGGGCTTGATTCAGATGCTCAGGCAGAAACACTTAAAGGAATTGAAGAATACGGGAAGTCAAAGGGTTTTAACATAGTTACCTTTGTGTGGTTTGCCGGTGCCACTGAGAAGGACAAGCACAATATGGGAGAGCTTAATCTAACAAATCTACCTGATTTTAGTTTGTTTGATGGAGTTATTGTATTTGCCAATGCTATGCATAGAGAGGTAAATAAGCAATTTATAGAAGGAATACTTGCTGATGTAAGCTGTCCTGTTGTAGGTATGGGATGTAATCCAAATGGTGCAAGTGGTGTTTTTACAGACTGTTACACTGCCATGAAGGAGGTAGTGGAGCATTTTATTGTAGAACATAATATGACTAAGATACATTTCGTTAAGGGTGTGGATGGTAATCCTGATGGAGAAGCCAGATTTAAAGGATATTTAGATGCTTTAGAGGAACATGGAATACCTTATAATGAAGAAAGAGTAAGCCACGGGGACTTCTATGTAACAGGAGCGGAGATTGCAGTAAATGAGATATTAAGCTCAGATTTGGATTTTCCGGAGGCTATTGTCTGTGCCAATGATATTATGGCTCTTACTGTATGCGATTTACTAGCTGACCGCGGATATAGGATTCCTGAAGATGTTGCAGTAGCCGGATATGATTATACCAATGAAGGTAGATTCCATAGCCCAACGTTGATGACTGTTAAAAGTAATTTTGTGGAGCTTGGAAAAAAGACATGTGAATCGTTAATTGATTTGATAGATGGTAAGACTATTGATAAGGAAGTATTTCTTCCTGATGAGGTTGTATTGGCAGAAAGCTGTGGATGTAAAGGCGATGATATTATCTCAATAAATGATCAGATTAAGCTTAAATTTAGCGCTGACATAACCTACAGGAGAATGATGCATCAAATAATTCTTCTTGAGAAGGATATAATCGAGGGTGAAGGCTATGAGAATTGGCTGGAGGCTATGAAGAAATTTATTGTGATGATAGATCCACCGGAATTTTACTGTTGCTTGAATGATAATTTTCTCGATAGTATAGCTGACTCAGATGCATTGTCACAGCAAGACGTAAGCGTGGAAGAAATGCTGGAGTTTTCGGAAGAGTCCAATGTTGTTTTAGCATATAAGGATAAACAGTTTAGAAATAAGAGTAAGTTCCCATCTAAATATATTTTGGATAATTTGTTTAAAGAAACAAAGGAGCCAAAAACTTATATAGTTTCCGGTATACATTTCCAGGAAAGATTTTTTGGGTATTTTGTTTTTGTAGACAGTACATATCCTATAACCAATCCTATGTTTATTCATTTTATGATAAATATGGGGCATGCCTTTGAAAATATTAGAAAGCATACCTTAATCAATAATGTAATGGCGCACTTGGATGAGCTTTATATTACAGATTCCCTTACAGGTGCTTATAATAGATTTGGCATGCAGAGATTCTTTGCTGATATAAAGAAGAAGTGTATTATGTCCAGACTTCGCATGCAGCTTTCCTTTATTGATTTGGATAATCTAAAGAAGATTAACGATGAGTATGGTCATGATGAAGGCGATAGAGTCATCAATCAGGCAGCTAAGATACTTAAGGAAAATGCAGGAAAGTTCTACGTTATAAGATATGGTGGAGATGAATTCGTAGTTCTTGGTAATGTTCGTAACGAAAAGGAAGTAGAGGACTATTGGAGTAAGGTTCAGCGAGATGTAGATGGCTACAATAAAAATGGAAAGAGGAAGGCGGAGCTTTCTCTAACCGCAGGTTATAAGGTGTTTGAAGTAGGCCCGGAGACCTCTTTGGAGGAGTGCATCAGTATAGCTGATAACCTTATGTATGATAAGAAGAAGGCAAAGAAAGCCAGAGAATAGGGGGATTTTATGAAGAAAAGATTAGCTATAGCTATAATGCTTACAGGCTTAATGTTAGGTTTGTGTGGATGTGATGGCAAAGGTGAGGATACCACAACAGCTACTAATCCTGTGGAGCCTTATGCAGATATGATAGATGATGTAAATAGTCAGGTTAGCGAGGATTATCAGGATATGGATAATATGCTTGATAACCTTGATGATTATCAGTAAGCGCTGTAAAATTATACCACTGGTATAATAGACAAGTTATTTTTCTTGTGTTATAGTACGTTATAGTTGGAGGAAGATTCAGATAAATCTGATTTCCTACACAGAAAATATGAACAGTCAAGTTCAGGAAAGGAAAAAGATATGATGACAACAATATTTGCAAACAACTTTGACAGTAGAATAGTTTCAGATAAGGCACTTCTCATTGGTAAAAATGAGCAGGGCTTAGGTTTCGTTTGCATATATAAGATAGGTGGTTATGCAGATTTGTTGTATGATATAGAAGGGTGTGGCGGTATATAGCCGGCATATTACATAATCATAATGATAATCTCAGGTCACTTATCTAATGTTAGGTAGGTGACCTTTTTTTGGTCGCTTGTTTTGTAAGGTACTAGGAGGAAGAAAAAATGATGAGAATACCAACCATTGATATGGTTAAAACAGGACAAAATATAATATTTCTGCGTAAGCAGGCAGGACTTTCTGTAAAGGATTTACAGGATATCTTCGGTTTTGCAACACCTCAGGCCATATACAAGTGGCAGCATGGGGCAGCGGTGCCTACAGTTGATAATCTGGTTGTGTTAGCTATGGTGCTAAATGTGAGAGTGGATGATATCATTGTTCTTGATAGTCCCTGCAATGAGCTGAGTGCATAGAGCTTTGAAAAAAGAGTTGGGAGTATTTCTAAATTATTTCCATTTTCATATAGCTTTCTATAAACATTTTTGGTATAATACACGCAATGCTGAGAATTAGGGAGAAAATATAAGAAAATGGAGGTAACCAAATGAAAGCATACAAGGATATGAGTAAGGAAGAACTCCTTACATTAAAGGCTGCCTTAGAGGAGGAATTTAAGGAGGAAGAGGCTAAAGGCCACAACCTCAATATGGCTAGAGGTAAGCCTGGATTTTCACAGCTCGATTTAGCTATGCCTATGTTAGATGTGGTAAATAGCACTTCAGACATGAGAACTGTGCTTGGTAACGATACCCGTAACTACGGTGACTTAGATGGTATCGGTGAGTGCAGAAAACTTATGGCTGATATGATGGGAGTAGAAAAGGATAACGTAGTTGTCTGTGGTAACTCAAGTCTTAATATTATGTACGATACAGTATCTCGTTCTATGACTAAGGGTGTAAATGGTTCAACACCATGGTGTAAGCTTGACAAGGTAAAATTCCTTTGTCCTGTACCAGGCTATGACAGACATTTCGCTATAACTGAGTTCTTCGGAATTGAGATGATTAATATACCACTTAATGATGACGGTCCTGATATGGATTTAGTTGAGAAGTATGTAAGTGAGGATGCTGCAATCAAGGGTATCTGGTGTGTACCTAAGTATTCAAATCCAACAGGTATCTCTTACTCAGATGAGGTAGTAAAGAGATTTGCTAATCTTAAGCCTGCAGCAGAGGATTTTAGAATTTATTGGGATAATGCATATTGTATCCACCATCTCTATGATGATGTGCAGGATGAGATATTAAATATACTTGATGAGTGTGAGAAGGCTGGTAATCCGGATATGGTTTATATGTTCTCATCTACATCAAAGATAAGCTTCCCAGGCTCAGGTGTGTCTGCGGTGGCATCATCAAAGGCAAATATTGACTTTATCGAGGCTCAGATGACTATCCAGACTATCGGTCACGATAAGATTAATCAGCTTAGACATTCAAGATTCTTTAAGAATATAGATGGATTAAAGGCTCATATGAAGCTTCATGCTGAACTTCTTAGACCTAAGTTTGAGGCAGTTTTAACTACATTGGAGTCAGAGCTTGCCGGACTTGAAATCGGTACATGGGTAAAGCCAAGAGGTGGTTACTTTGTATCATTCGATGCACTTCCAGGTACTGCTAAGAACATAGTGGCTAAGTGTAAGGCTCTTGGAGTAGTGCTTACAGGTGCAGGAGCAACCTTCCCATATGGCAAGGACCCACAGGATTCAAATATCCGTATAGCACCATCCTTCCCAACTCCAGAGGAGATGCTGGCTGCATCAAAGGTTTTCGTGCTTTGTGTAAAGCTTGCAAGTGTGGAGAAATTATTAGAAGAGATGTAATTTAATATAAAGCAAAGGGCTGTGCAAAATATACTTTCTTGGCCCACC
>JAFTPO010000059.1 GCA_017463225.1 Lachnospiraceae bacterium
CACTGTCAGAATACATAGTCACTGTAGCTATGTGTCACCTGACGAATACGAAAAACTATATGAAAGAGGAATGTCTCTGGCTGTCGCTTAGCAGTCAGAACATCTCATTTTCATTTGTACTAAATCTTGACATAGGACCAATTATTTATAAAAAACACATAATTTTTTACTTATATCAATAAGGAGGTTCATTAATGAAATATTTAGTTATCATTTTAATATTACTTATTATTTATGTTTTTGAAAAAGATACCAATATTGATAGCGCCATCGAACATGGAGAAAAAAGCTTTTGGGATAGTTTTTTAGATGGTGATGATGATTAATCTATAATCAAAAAAGGGACTTAATGTCCCTTTTTTATGTATTCTACTTCCTTAATCTTTCTAAGATATTATTAAAATACTCCGGCAGTTCAGCCTTAAATTCCATATATTCACCGGTTATAGGATGCTCAAATCCAAGAACTCCGGCATGAAGTACCTGTCCTTCGGTTTTAAATGGCTTATTTTTAGGCCCATAAACCTCATCCCCAAGCAATGGATGGTTAATACTGGCCATATGAACCCTTATTTGATGAGTTCTACCAGTTTCAAGTCTACATTCAATCAACGAGAAGTTATTTGATAGCTCCTCTATAACCTTATAATGGGTAACTGCCCTTCTGCCATTTGAATCTATAGACATTTTCTTTCTATCCACTTTATGTCGTGCGATAGGCTTATCTACGGTTCCCTCAACATCAGTAAAATGGTTATAGCATATTGCTGTGTATACTCTGTTTATATCATGAACCTTGAATTTATCTGACATAACTCTGTGTGCCACGTCATTTTTACATACCATAAGAAGTCCTGTGGTATCCATATCAATTCTATGAACGATTCCCGGCCTTAAAACGCCATTTATGGTGGATAATGAGTCCTTACAATGGTACATTATGGCATTTACAAGGGTTCCTGAGCTGTGTCCTGGTGCCGGATGAACCACCATACCCTTAGGCTTATTTACAATTAATATGTCATCATCCTCATATACGATATCTAGCGGAATATTCTCAGGCAAAATTTCAAGCTCTTCAGGCTCAGGGACGATTATTTCTATATTATCCCCATCTCTAAGCTTATAATTGGCTTTAACAGCCTTAGAATTGACTGTAATCTGCCCTTCTTCCATTAGCTTTGCTATATATGACCTGGAAAACTCATTCATAAGCTCAGCCAGACATTTATCAATTCTAACTCCTATATAACCGGAATACTCCTCTTTAATTTGGATGTTAATGGAATCAAGACTATCCTCATCATTAATATATTGATTATTCATCTATACCTTCCTCAACAATATCTGCCTCTTTGTCTGTTTCTATCCCATTATTCTTCTTATCTTTGAAGCTTAACTTTATAATCTTATCTAAATCATCATTTTTGTATACAAACAAAGCTATCATCATAGCAAACATACTTACTGTAACATAAATATCTGCCACATTAAACACAGGAAAATCTATGATGGTTGCATGAATAAAGTCAACAACATAACCTAGTGTAAGACGGTCAATAAGATTGCCTAAACCTCCGGAGATTAAAAATATAATCACATATTTTACAAAGCAATATCGCTTCTCATCCACAACATTATATAATACTCTAAATGCAAGTATCAAAATCACAGCTGTAAATATTGCAAATACAGGTATCTTTCCCTGAAACATTCCCCAGGCCATACCTCTGTTTTGAACGTAGGTAAAGGATAATACTCCGTCTATTACCTCCTTTGATTCATACAATTCAAAGCTTGTTTGAATCATATACTTAGTAAACTGATCTAAAGCCGTAAGTAAAGCGATAAGAATCATTGGCAGCAAAAATATCCTTATTCCTTTTTTTGAAATATTATTATCATTCATACATCTTATACAAATCCAATATAGACTGTCTCATATCATCATCGGTAACGTCCATATCGATATATGCCTCTCCAATACTATTAATTAATACGAATTTGATTTTGTTTCCTACTACCTTTTTATCATTTTTAGTATATTCAATAACCTTTTCAATATCTAAATCAGCTGGTAGCTTTGGCACGTTATATGGCTCAATTGAATCAAAAATAAGCTCTAAATCTTCTTTGCTGATTAAACCTTTATTATACGATATAATTGTAGCCAATTGTGTTCCAATAAATACACATTCACCATGTAATAACTGGAAATTCATGTACTTTTCTATGGCATGTCCAAGGGTATGTCCCATATTGAGCAATGCTCTCTCTCCCTTTTCTGTAGGGTCGTTTTCAACAACATTTCTCTTAGACATACAGCTTCTTCTTACCATCTCGTACATGGTATCAAAATCTCTAGCCTTAATCTTATCCTGATTAGCCTTAAGCCAATCAAAGTAATCTCTATCTTTGATTATTCCATACTTAACTACTTCGCCCATTCCTGCATTAAACTGCCTTTCGCTTAAGGTATCCAACACCTTAAGATTCATATACACAAGCTTAGGCATATGAAATGCGCCAACCATATTTTTATAGGAATCAAAATCAACTCCGGTCTTACCGCCAATGCTTGAATCCACCTGCGACAGCAAACTGGTTGGTATCTGAATAAAATCTATACCTCTTAAGTATGTGGCAGCTGTATAACCGGTTAAATCACCTACAACTCCACCACCTAAAGCTATAAGAACATCATTTCTGTCAAATCTCTCTATTATTAACTTCTCATATAAAGCTTTAACTGTATCAAGATTCTTACTTTCTTCCCCTTCAGGAAATACAAATGACTCCACCCTACTACAGCATTCCTTTAATAAAAGCAATATAGCATCCATATATAAGGATGCTACATTACTCTCTGATACAACACAAATTTTACGATTTGTATAACCTAATGCTTTAATGTATGTTCTTAAATCATCAAAGCTATCAGAATATTCAATGCTGTAAATAGGCTCATGATTAAGGTGAACTACTAAATTCTCCATAATAATCTCCTATCTACTATGTATATACTACTTAAATAAACTCAAATCCAAACTCATCAGTGTCATCGCTTGAATCGTCCTCACCCAAAAGAGCTCTACCATTAATCTTCTCTTCTACATCAACTACAACCTCAGCTTCTCCATCTCCATCGCCATAGTTTAGAGTTGGGATAGGTCCTTCCTCAGCTTCCTTTGCAGTATCTGTTTCATACTTAGGCTCTGTTACCGGATTAACCTTTGGCTCTTCCTTAACAGGCTCTGTATATGTACTCTTTGGCTCTTCCTTAACAGGCTCAGTATAAGTCTTCTTTGGCTCTTCCTTAGCTACATCACTATCAGCTGGCTTAGTAGCAGCTTTGTAACCTGAAGAATTTGTACTTGTCTGATTCTGTGGTGGAATAGGGCCTCTTCTTGCTCTATTATTTGACTTAACTGTAAATGAAGACTTCTTATCTCCATCATCCTCCTTAGGCTTATAGGTTCTATCCTTCTTAGGATTGAGACTGTCATATGGATTATATCTACCCTCACCCTTGCTTGTAGGATTAAATGGATCAACAAAATTATCATTTGCGCCAAGATGTGAAGTATATACTGAGCTGTTACTGTTAAGCTCCTCTCTGGATGAACCCATGGAACCACCATTAGCCATTCCGCCAAGTGTTGACTCATCTCTCATCTGAGGGTCTCCTGTATAGGCACCAAATGAAGCTCCACCAGATGGCATAGAACCACCACCTGCTGCAACCAATACGCCTAATGCCTTCTCATCAATATATGCATCTGCGTCAAAGTCCTCTTCCTTCATAAACTCAAACTGACGTTTCATAAGATTGCAGAAATTAGTCTTATAGGCTGCATACTGTGTCTCAAGTAATGCAATCTCATCCTTAATCTTAGCTAATCTTTCTTCAGCCTCCTGAAGTATTGACTGAGCCTTAGCCTTAGCCTCAGATTTAATGTTCTTAGCTTCCTTATTAGCTCTTGACTTAGTATCCTCAGAATCCTTCTCCGCAAGCATAAGTGACTTCTCTAAAGCAGCCTCCTTAGACTTATAATTCTGTAATCCCTCAGTCAAGGTAATAACTCTGTCCTTTAAGTCAGCATTTGAACGGTATAGCTCCTCATAGGACTTTGCAACCTCCTCAAAGAATGTATTAACATCCTTCTTATCATAACCCAAACCTACATGAAATCTTTTCTGCTGAATATCTACTGGTGTAAGCATTCTCTATCCCCCTTGTATAGCTAGTATATTCTAGTATATTAATATCTGTATAAATTTGGAGCTGCCTGATTCTCATTAACAAGAGCTCTCAAATCACCAGAAACATCTATTGTACTAGGTGCTGCGATAAAAATATTATCTGATATAGCCTGTAAAGAACCATCTAATGCGTAGCATGAACCAGCTACAAAATCAATGATTCTCTGAGCTGTAACGGTATCTAGCCCAGCCATATTTAGAACTATAGTTCTACCTGCCTTTAAAAAGTCGGCAACTGTCTGAGATTCGCTGGAATCATGAGGTACCATTACATATACCTCACTTCTGCTTGGAGCAGTCTTTGGTCTTGGATTATTAAAATCAACCACTCTATTCTGTCCCGCATTACCTCTAGGTTGTCTGTTGTAGCTGTCATAGTTAGCCTGACTTTGAGCATATCCCTGATTCTGATTGTAAGCTCCAACACTTTGCTTCTTATTAGCAGTCTTTTTGCTTCTCTGTGGCTTTACAGGAGCATAATCA
>JAFTPO010000060.1 GCA_017463225.1 Lachnospiraceae bacterium
GCTGTGGGTAATCCTCTTAACAGGATTATTTGTTGTGGCAGTAATAGCTGCTATGGTTTATATACTTCCATTTGAGAAGAGTGTAAGACAGCTTTTCATTATATGTACTATAATGTTTGTAATTATAACCATAGTGGAGGGTATGTACTCCAAGGGTATGCTAAGTGGTGAGATATATACGCCTACGGAAGAGGAATTCGAGCGTATGATATATGACCTTGAGCGTAAGCAGGAGACCTATGAAGAGGTTGAGATAGATATGTCCTTCGCACAGGAATATTTAGATAAGAAGGCAGAGCTTTTGGCTCAGGAGAAGGAGCTTTTCGCTAAGCAGGAGAAGGTTAGAGAGCTTGAAGAGGAGCTTAAGGTTATGAATGGCAGATTAGATGAGCTTGAAAGAGAGATTCACATAATCAACCTTGCCATAAATACCATCAATGAGGTATCCTCTGAGATTCACGGTGACCTGGGCTTCCTGATAAATGATAACATATCAGATATAGTATCTAAGATAACAGATGGTAAGTATAAGGATGTCCGTATGGATGAGAAGCTTCATATAACAGTTAAGGACGAGGATTCCTATGTGGGCATAGAGTATTTAAGCGCAGGTACCATGGAGCAGATATATCTTGCAGTGAGATTAAGCGTAGCAAGACTTTTGTGCAGGGACAAGATGCCACTTATTATAGATGATATCTTTACTGCCTATGATGAGACAAGGCTGGTAAATACCCTGGACTGTCTTAAGACCATAGACACAGAGCAGATTATACTTATGACCAGCAATCCACACATTGGAGATATGCTGGACGACTTAGATATGGATTACAACTATGTAGAGCTTTAAAGATATAGCATATGATAATTAAATAATTTGTGAGACGGATTTTTCCACTCGTAGTTTAAATTTGAGACTACGGGTGGATTTTTTTGTTTTCGTTTTCTATATATAACCTAAGGCGGAAATTCGCAAAAAATACTTATATGAAATATAGGGGAAAATTTTTGACTGAGTCAATAAGAATCCCATGAACAAATATTAAATTTTAGGAGGTAATTAACATGCAGAGCTTTAATGATACCGTAGTAACAAGATACATAGTAGAGGAAAAGGAGGACAGCTGTCAGATTATAGAGGGTGATGCTAGTAGTCTTCTAAAGCAGGGCTACAAGCCTAGAGATATGTATAGCTCTAAGCAAGAGGCTGTTGCAAGATATGAGCAGCATATGCGCTATGTTCTAAAAGGGCAGGAAATGCGAAGCGAATCATTTCGAGAGAAAATGATTAACAAATGCTTAAAAATGGAGGAGCGTAAACGTAAGAATGTGAAGGGCTATTCACGATTATATATAGTTCCAAACCTAGAGGCCTTAGTAAGACTGGATGAAAACTGGCTTAAGGCATATAGCCGGATATTGGACTATTTAGGTGAAGAGGAAGGCATATTCCCGGAATGTGGCTGGAGGCACTATGAGGGCTATAGCTTTAACTGTGGGTTTCCTTTGATGAGCAGATACATTATAAAGGCTGAGGCCAAAAAGGAGATTATCAGAAAGCTTAAAGAGCGATTTGGTGCAGATATGTTTATAGAGATTAGATTTGTAGATAAGAAAGGAGATTACGATGATGAAGGATATCACTACTTTATGTAATAAGGATACAGATGACAAGAGAGATATGGTGTGGGGAGTTAAGGTTGAGCCTAACTTTGCTGTAAAGATTGACAGGGGACATGCCAATGATCTGTTAAGAAGAGGCTTTAATGAGCTTTATAGTAACTGTTATTTGGCTGAGACACATGCCAGAGAGGTTAGGTCTAAGGTTATGGAGAGCAGGTTCTTTAGTCTTGACCCTGAAAAGGACAGAGCAAGATGCGAAAAGCTGGATGAGGCTTACTGGGTGAAGATACGTAGATACATACCTGGAGAGGGCATACAGCTTCTTCAGCGCAAATGCTGGATTGAGAGGCAGCAGTGTTTAACCGGCATTTACTATAAGCCAGACTTCAAGGCTATGGCGGCAGATAAGCTGGATTGGCAGCTAATTCATATAGAAATCTGCCATATGCTTGAGAATGAACGTTTCCACAGGGAGGGAAGACAAAATAAGCATGAGGATGCCCTCTATGAGAAGGACTATTTTGAGGTATGCCTGAAGCAGCCTAGTATAGGCATGTTTTGCTTCGGAGTTCTAGATTCTGATACTAAGGAGGAGATTATACAACAAATATACCATATAGCCGGTGGTGAGAAGTACATAGAGTCAATTTCCTTTACCCTAGAGGAAAATCCAGCCTACGTGCCGGAGAGTCATGTACGATATTAGTTTATTGCACCTGTTCGCCTATGTGTGAATGGGTGCAATTCCTTATATGAAATATAGGGGAAAATTTACAATCATTTCCTTATATGAAATATAGGGGAAAATTTTCCCCCGAGTGATTATATAGCTGCAGCAAAAATCACAATTAACATACAATATTTAATTTAAGTAAAGGAGAACAATACTATGAATAATAATGTTTATTTAGACCCTGTTGCTATGAGCAACAACATTAAGAACCTCTGCGAGAGCAGAAACATCACAGCAACCAAGCTTCACAACGCCTTAGGTGATGTGTCAGTTCAGGGCTGCCACAAGTGGCTTAGAGGTGATGGCAGTATACCATCACTTGATAACCTGGTGAGAATCGCTCACTACTTGGATGTGAGCTTAGATGAGCTTGTTGCTATAACCAGGTATTAGAGCTAATTGCTCTAATACCTGCCCTTAGGGGCAGATAAAATAACAATTAACAAAAATTATAAAAGAATAAAGGAGATAAAAACTATGACAAATTATATTACAACAAATTCAAACAATTACAGTAACTATAACGATTTAATGGAGGATAGATTTATGAATAACAGAGTACAGGAGATTAAGAATTCACTTACTGCATTTAGTCAGGATAAGTATAGAAAGAAGGATATGAAGGACGAGTACATTAAGCTTCAGCGTCAGGTGGTAGGTCTTGTTATGGGCCAGGAGGCAGCGCAGGATAACAGCATCAATGTAAGAAAAGTTTCAGAGGTAATCAAGGAGACTTGCGCCCACAATGACAAGGTAGATCCAAAGCTTATGTACAAGACCTTACATCATCTAAAGAAGCTTTCTAATGCTATAGCAGGAGAGATACGTGGACTTCATGGAGAGACTATTGTAACAGCCTTTATAGACAATATAGATTGCAACAAGCTTATGCTTAAGGGTATTGAGCTTGAAAGTGAGGGTATCAGAACCGAGATAGACAATCTGGTAATTACCAAGCGAGGAGCTTTCATCGTAGAGGTGAAGAACGTATCCGGCGAGGTAATTATAGATGAGGATGGAAGTCTGAGAAAGAAGAGTGCCGTGGATGGTACATTTGTTGGTGAGGGCAATATCTATGAGAAGATGGTTGTGAAGGAGGCTTTAGTGAAGAAGGCTATAAAGGCAGCTTTAAGCAAGGAGGTAAGAGTATCTCATATAGTTGTGTTCACAGACCACAGTGTCCAGATTACAAATAACTGTGAGTACATAAATGTCCGCGACTTATCTGAGCTTCAGGAGATCATAATGGATACCACTGTTAAGAAGATATACACCGAGCATGACATGGAAAAGATAGTGGATAGTGTAAAGTCTATGGAGAATTACGGCTATTATGCCCCAAACATAGAGGCGTCTAAGCTTAAGAATAATTTGGCTACCCTTATGGTGACACTTGCGCAGGATCAGATTGAAGAAGAGGACAACAAAAGCTTCGGTATGGCAGAGCCTGTAGTTGTAGGCAATCAGAACAAGAAAGTAAAGATGAAGTACAAAATCATCATGGGTGTAGCTAATTGGCTTATGGATATGGTGCCGGATGATATGGCATCGTAGATTCTAATATAGATGAGGATTTTCCCTTATATGAAATATAGGGGAAAATTCCTTAAGGAGGTGATTTATGACTAAGAGATAAGACCAATATAATCTATGACAATATAACTAATTTTTATAATATAGGAGGATATAAATATGAGTAACAATACAATTAATAATAACAATATTTTAAATAATAAGGAGGACAAGAATATGAATAAGAATAACAAGTCAGGATTTTATGGTGTGGTAGCACTGGTTGCCATGTGCCTTATGGCATTTGTAGCAGGTGCTGTGGTTGGAAACTGGAGAGACTCCCGCAGGGAGGATAAGAAGGATGTAGCCCAGAATGGAGACAATATGGGACACATAGAGACCAAGCTTACATACGTGGACAGCCAGGGTAACGATTACGGCTTAGACGCAGATATCGTGATGCAGGACGGAAAGGAGTGTGTAGTAGTAGGTGGTGAGTACATACCTGTAGCCAAGAAGCAAATCGCAGTATTTGTGGAAGGTACACCTGAGAACAGTGAGTATGCTGATTCTGACCAGGACAGTGCCCAGGAAAAGGAGCCAATAGGACATATGGAAACCAAGATTACCTATGTGGACAGCCAGGATAAGGATTACGGTATAGACGCAGATATCGTGATACATGACGGAAAGGAGTGCGTAGTGGTAGACGGAGAATACATACCGGTAACAAAGAAGCAAATCGCAGTATTTGTGGAAGAAGTACCTTAAGACAGGGGCTAGAGCCTCTGTGTCACAAATAGGCATCCCAGTTGTAGTAGGCTGGGATGCTTTTTTGTTTAATTTGGTTGATTGCTTATTTCATGTAAAGGAGTGTTTAAGTTTTCAGATTCGGTATATGCAAAATATCCTTTATTATAATATGGTACTATTTTTTTCTTATCTGTCACAGAAGTGTTATTATTGATAAGCCTTTTGTATTCATCAGATGAAATCACCATTGGGAAAAATTCATTGTACCATTTTTCATTAAGCTCAACTCTGGTATCGTCAATGGGATACGCTATTGGCAAGTAATTATCTTTTGATTGTCTGTACCAGAATAGTTTTAAGAGTTCGTGTCTCTTCTTAATTCGTTCCTGACACCATACGTAAAATTCATATCCTTGAAGATATATTGACTTTTCGGACAAAGTTTCAGTTGATAAACGTTTGTTTAGGGCGATATATGCAACAAATTTGGAGTATTCGTTTTCGTAGGCGGTTTTTTTTGCCAAATCTGCGTAATGTGTGCTAGGACCTGATGGTTTGTATTTCACATTGATTTCTTTGTTTTCTTCAGCGAATAGTTTGTTTTTACATATAAGGAAGTATTCTTTAAGTGGCCCCAAATCTATAGCGGCAGATATTACCTTTGGAAAAGATAACTGGTTATCATAATCCATTTCGTACGGATTGCTTGGATTATAGTTATTGTAGTTGATTGAGGTGTTAATGGTGGTTTTTGCATTAGTTGCATTATTAGCGTTAGAGTCACCTTGTTCTTTAATAGAATAAATTGCGTTTTTTAGATTATCAAGTTCGTTATGACTATCAAACCATTTTTTTAGAAAACCATCTAAAACTTTGTTTTCTTTCACATAGTTCTCAATACTGTTTGCAATATCCTTTGTATTGTCATCAGTTTGGAAATTAGGAAGAATCAGGTTGTTTTCCGCGTCTTTGCATTGTGAAAAACCACACCACAAGTTCAAAAGGTATATGCAAAGCTGTATTTTATTATGTGTTATGCTATTGTCGTTTTCTTCGCCGTTGCATATCTTATTTATTTTTGGATTATTAAATAAGAAACCTCTTGCCATAATAGTAAAAATATAGCTTAAGCCTATTATAGATGGCTTATTCTTATCTTTTAATTTTACCGCACGCAAATAAGGGCAATCTGCAGGTATGCCTGTGGTTAGACGGGTGAAAATTAGTTTTTCATTAAGCATTTTGAGATTCCTCCTTTTTAGGTGTCCAAATGTTGGATTCTATATCGGACCACCAAATTATATTCCACATAAATCTGCTATACTTTGCTGTATTTGCAGTATTTACTAAGGAATATACGTATTTTATAGATTCTTTTTTTGTTAATTTATAAAGGTAGCCCTTTGTATATTGGTTAAGCTGCTTTATTAACAAGTTCTTATCTTGTTTTTTGTTTATTCCATCTTTGCTGATTGACAACAACTTATCAAAAAGTTCATTATACTGGGCTTCATAGATATTATCTTTAAGCTTGAAGATTTCTCCTATGTTTTTAGGAATTTCATCAAGTATAACATCATTTTCGTTAAAGATGGATTTGGTATGTTTTACTATACTGTCCTTTAATAGGAAATATAAAAGCATATATCCAGAGTACTTAAAATTACATAGTAGCATAAGAGCTTCTTTATAATCTGGATTGTCGGCTATGGACTTATCTATTCCGAGTATTTCGCAAAGCTTTTCTAAACGCATATCTTCCGGAGTATACAACCATTCTAATGTGCAAACAGTTGGAGAATAATTATTTTTTTTCAGCCTGTCTAGTGCTAATGTGGCACTGCTTAAATCAGGAACGTATTTGTCGAATAGTTCCATAAGATTATTATATGCTGTAGTCGTAGTTTGCTTATAGTTGTGATATTGCTTATTAAGTATGTGTTTAAAACAAGCTAAATTATAGTTGTTGTAATTCGAGGAATAGTAGCTGTAATGATTATTTGTTAAATCCATTACCTTGTTATAAGCATCCATCATACCAAGAACCTTCGAAAGGTTATCCAAGCTAAGATTAGATTTCCAGTTTGAATCATTCTCAAAGGCAAATTTCTTTTTCCCTTTAGTTAAATTAGCATATGTAAAGCTTTTTGGCTTTTCGTATAGCTCATATTGAGCATAATATGCAGGTAGTCGTTCTAAATTCGGTATTGCGTTATCGGATAAAATCTCGGCATAGCTCTTTTCTGCAATAGGTTTGTTATATACTGTATAGTATTCAACATTTACATCTATATCATTGTTGGATGCATCTTTTCTTTTTTCTGTCTTGCTTAAGGTTGAGATGTTTGGTATTTTCGCATTATCGATAATATCCTTGTTTTTTAAATACTTATATTCTTTGTGTGTATTTGCAGAGGAGATAACTGATTTTAACTCCTTAGAAGGATGCCATCCGGATTTTGCTGCATCTATTTCAAGACCTGCAAGTATGGTGCACTCTATATTATAGTCTCTGATAGATTTTGTGGTATCTTCGGAGACAGAGTCATGAGGTGTAGTTTTATCTAATGCAGGACCATCTAAAGTAGGATAATAGTGTTCTCCTAATTTTATAGCGCTATTAGATATTTGCCCTATGGAGTTTCCAAAGGTGTTTTTTAATGTTGGTAAGTCGATTTTGTCAGATCCTACTGATTTGTATAATCCGTTTTGTCCTTGAATATGTGGATAAGGCAATACTCTATTTATTTTTTTATCAAGGGCAGTATCGTAGACTCCTTCAGCAATAGCCTTACATACTGTAGAATCAGCTATTAATTTAACTATATCACCATCAAAGTCAGCACCACCTAATGTAGCGGGAACCAATGAGTTATGAGAAATCATAACCACAGAGGTTAAGTGATTAAAATAATTTTGATAAAGAGACGCGTCATTATAATTATTATGTAATTTCAATATACACTGTTCATGTCTTGCGTAGTGTGGATTACGCAGAATTCCAAAATAGTTCTCTGTATTCTTGGAATTTGATGACTGTGTTTTGTGCTTAAAACCGGATTGTTGCATCCAACCGGTATTAGGTGCAAACATTGTATATTGGTTCAAGCATTGGTTTTTGATATCTTGAAGGATTTTTTTTGTAGAATCGGAGCTTATCTGTATTCCTTCACATATGCATAGTAAAAAATATAGCAAATCGCCGGAAAGATATCGTTGAGTTCCTTTGACTAAAAGATTTCCGGTTGCTATTTTTTTGGACATAGAGTTCATAATTGATTTGAATAAACCTCGAATATAAGCATCAGAAAAGAAAGCATCATTTATAAATAATGCCTTTTGATATGAGTGTTTCGAGTTTTCATCTACTCCGAGAAGTTGTTTGAGTCTAGCAGAGCGGGTTTCTACTTCAGAATCGGAATTTTGCATAAGATCAGTTATTTGGCTTTTATGCGAATCAACTAAAGCCTTAAATTCCTCAGAATTTAGTTTTAATGTGTTAAGAAACTGATAACTCATATATACATATTTATCTGTATGTGGTGTGTGATTTGCATTGCATATAAAAAGAGAATGATTATACTTATTATATTCGTTAAAGTAATAAATCATTGGGTCTTTCCACTGCTCTTTTGCATTGACATCTTTACAGTTATCTACTATATTTTTATATTTTTTTAACCAAGAGCAGCATTTGAACATACTCTCAGAAAGTATAACGTCCGCGTCGAGGATATTTCTTTCAATTCCAAAGAAGTCTTTTACGTATAGTGGTTTTGTATAATTATTGTTTTGTAGAAATTCCTTTTTTATGAAGGTTTTAAAATCTACCTGATGTAATAATCCTTTGGCAAACGGCATTCTTATTTGAAAGGTGTTCAAGTCATCATTACCAATAGTCTGTCTAATTGCATCGGCCAGCTCAGGAGATATAATACCTTCTCCATCAAAACAGTTTATATCTATCTTTTTTGTTTCTTTTTTAAAGGATAGAGTATCGTTTTCCACATAATTTGTAATGACATTGATGTTGTTTTGGATATAGATTTTGTCTGGTAGAACTATAACGTTGTTTGAATTTAATGCATACTGGTCTAAATTATCTTGGGTTACTCGTACACCATCAGATAGATACAATCCCTTATAAGCATAGTATTTGCTTGGAATAATTGATAATTTAGAAAAATCCATATCAAGCAATAAGCGTTTATTGATATCAGTAATTATATCTGATCTGATGAAAGTAATCCTGTAGCTTCTTGACATACTTCCACTTTTATCAAAAGGTAGAAATTTAACTATATCATATTCAACAGAAGCATTGGTTGATGCTTCTGGATTTGTCTGCTTTGGAATGGATACATTTATACCATTGGTAATTAGTGTCTCAAAGGCTTCGCCTTGAGGTGTAGCATTATCATATGTATAAAACTCACCATAAATATCTTTAAAATTAACATACATAAGATAATGCTTTAAAGAATCCTCATTCAAACTCTTATCATAGTTTGAATTTACAGTAGTTTGGAATTTATCAATAAGAGTGAGACATAACTGGTCAGTCAAAGCATTTGCATCGTGAGTATCTTCTGCTTCAATATATTTTGAGAAATCTTCAGCTTCATGAAGACTAAGAAACTTGACATTTTTACTATCAATTTTGGATGTGGAATATTTCTTGTTTTTTTGTATGGCATGTATAACGGATTTAGCATTAAGGGATAGTAAATTAAATTGTTTTATATCTGTATATTCCATATGAACCTCCTCGGTAAAAAGTAACAAAATTATATCATATAATGGGGAGTGTATCAATTAAGAAAACCTTTGATATAAGGGTTCTTTGAACCGACCCCCAAAAGTTAGACCTAAAAATCTAACAATTGGGAGGTCGGTTTTTTATGGCAAAATATTCATTTGAATTTAAAAAGCAAATGGTTCTTGAATATTTATCTCGTGGAGGAGGCTCTAACTTTTTAGCA
>JAFTPO010000011.1 GCA_017463225.1 Lachnospiraceae bacterium
AATGGTAAGCTGGTTGGAGCGGTGACACATGTGCTTGTGTCAGACCCAACTTTAGGATATGGGATCTATATAGGAGAAATGATGGAAGAATAAAATGGCAAAGAGAAAAAATCTCTTTGCCACAATATAAGTCTGTCTGATGCTATAGTGATAGGTATTCTTTTATCTGCCCATATATTATATTCATAAGATTAGTCCTAGCTTCAACACTTGCCCATCCTATATGAGGAGTAATAAGCAATTTTGATTTGTCCTTAACATTAAGAAGTGGACACTGAGGATTCATAGGTTCTATGGAAAGTACGTCTAAACCAGCTGCGCTAATTTTGTTGCTGTTAAGTGCATCTGATAAAGCAGCTTCATCTATTATAGGACCTCGACCTAGATTTAAGAGAATAGAGCTTTTCTTCATCTTTGAAAGTGCTTCATAGCTTATAAGATTCTCTGTATACTCGTTAAGTGGTGCATGTATTGATATAATATCAGAATTAGTAAGCAATGTGTCAAAATCAACTTGATTATATCCCTCCTGTTTAGGTGCTCCTGAAGCTGAATAGTAGATAACATTTGCTCCAAAGCATTTGGCGATATCTGCAACTCGACGTCCTATGGCACCAAGACCTATTATACCCCATGTTTTACCGGATATCTGAGGAAAAACCTTGTCGAAGTGGGTAAACATGGTGTCGTTAATGTAGTGTCCATTTTTTGTATATTCATCATAATATGACATATGCTCCAAAAGGTAAAAGAGCATAGAAAATGTATGCTGTGCTACTGATTCTGTAGAATATCCAGCTACATTTCTCCACTGTATACCTCTGGATGCTAGATAATCTTTATCTAAATTGTTAGTGCCTGTGGCTGTTACACAGACAAGCTTAAGTTTTTTTGCGTTTTTGATAGTTTTTTCGTTGATAGGAATCTTGTTTATCACTAGAATATCTGCATCTGCAGCCCTGTCTAAAACTTCTTCTTCAGTGGAGAAGTTGTATTCAACCACTTCTCCAAAATCCTGAAACATAGAAAGGTCGATGTCGTCTCCTATGGTTTTTCTATCTAAAAATACCAGCTTCATAGTTAATCTCCTTATTTCGTCATACTTATAAACTATAAAAATTATACATTACATCCTATTATGTGACAATATTTAGAATTATTATTTGGATATTTTACAGCACATTATTTTTCTCGACTATTTTCATTAGGTGTTTATGCTGTCGATGATTTTGCAAAATCTGCTGTCAAATTATAGGTGTCGCAACTTGCGTTTTCTTATATATTGCTCTTGAAAAAATACCTCTATATAATGACAGAGATGTATGAAAAAAGTATCAGCATTTTGAAATAAAAGGATAAAATGCGAAAAAGGAGGAATAGTATGAATAGTATTAAGACCAGAGTGATGGTATTAAAACATGACACTAGAGCTAGAGAGGACTTGAAATTAGAACTGGCTGGTAAGGCAGATGTTGATGTGTGCAAATGGATTACAGATGGTGCTGAAGGGGTGAGCGCACTTAAAAGATATAATCCAGAGGTTGTTGTGCTTGACTTGTTGCTTCCGAATGTTGATGGTATTGCTATATTAGAAGAGGCTAACAAGCTGGGGGCGAGAGGATACAAATTTATAGTTAGCGGAAATCAAAGTCAAATAAAGTTTATAGAAAGTACATATAAAGGGATGTTAGACAATATATTAGTTATATTATTGGACGAGGAAGAAAACGGTGAAGGAAAAAAACTATCAATATATGAAGCTATAGTAAAATGTAAAGGGTTCAAGGGGAAAGATATTCATATTTTATATGGGGAAAATCAAGATAGCTTTAATGAACGAGAGTTGGAGATTATAGTTACTGATATTATACACGAAATCGGCGTACCTGCACATATAAAGGGTTATCAGTACCTGAGAAGCTCTATAATGATGGCGGTAAAGGACATGGATGTACTTAACTCCATAACTAAGCAATTATATCCATCGATAGCAAAGTTATATGACACTACATCCAGCAGAGTAGAAAGAGCTATACGTCATGCCATAGAGGTAGCTTGGGGAAGAGGGAAGACAGATACTATAGATGAGCTGTTTGGATATTCTTTAAGCCAGGGAAAGCTGAAACCAACTAATTCAGAGTTTATTGCACTGATAGCAGATAAAATTAGACTTGATAAAAAAGTTAAGAGTGCCTAAGAGATGGATAAGATGAAATCTATATTTGAAATGACACTCACAAACCGACAAATATAGTCAGCATTATTTGATAAAATGAACTAGCTGATTATATTTAAAAGTATTTATAAGAAAAGGGGAATATAATATGGATCATGAAAATATTAGAGTGTTCATTGCTGATGGTGAATGCGACAAAATTGCTTCCCAACTTGAAGAGATTAACAGTAGGGAAAATAAGAACAGGATGGAGATAGTTCAGATGGTGGATAGTGGGGAGGAGGTCTACCAGCTGGTATGTACATTAAGACCTGATGTGTTGCTGTTAGATGTATTTATTTCAAACACTGATGGAATAGAAATTGTTGAAAGAATTAGGGCTAATTCGGAATTCGACAATATGAGAATAGTATTTCTATCAAGTGTGGGTTCATCTAGGATTATAAATATGGCTTTTAACTTAGGGGCAGATTATTACATTATGAAGCCATACAGTCCTGAAATATTACATAAAAGAATCATTCAGCTTGTATTCTCGGCAGATAAGCATGAAAACATAGAAGAGCAGACAAACACGTTGGTACCCGAGTATCAGAATATAGAAAATGATGTTACAGAGATTATAAGGGAAATAGGAATTCCTGCACATATAAAGGGTTATCAGTATATTAGGGAGGGGATAATAATGGCTATTAAAGATGTCAATATGCTAAATTATATCACTAAGCTGCTATATCCAAGTATTGCAAAAAAATACAAAACCACATCAAGCAGTGTGGAAAGAGCAATAAGACATGCTATAGAAGTTGCCTGGGGGAGAGGCAAGATAGAGGTCATAGAGGAGATGTTTGGATATACGGTCAGTGCGGGCAAAGGCAAGCCTACTAATTCAGAATTTATAGCACTTATTGCTGATAAGTTGAGAATAGAGTACAAGCTTCATGCATAATATGGTATTTACGGGTGAAATGGCTAAAAAGTTCACAAAATTTACAAAATATTGTTGACGAAAATCTTATCCTAAAATAAAATATAATAGTTAGATATTATTCTTATTTGGGAAGGAGATTTAGAAGTGGTAACCCAGGAAACAAATGAAGGCGGTTCCAATATGAACAACAATAATGGCACAAGGAACAGCTATACCAGGTCCTTTAGAAACGAGAACAAACGTGAAAAGGGAGAAGTACGCAGATTTGACAAAGGAGAGAGACCTAACAAATCTGATAGAGGTGACAGACCAGAGAGAGCAGATAGACCTCAAAGAGGAGAGAGACCGGATAGAGGTGGATATCAAAGAACAGATAGCTCTCAGGGTGGAAAACCAAGATATAATAGAAATGAGGGTGGCCGTCCTAATAAGCCAGACCACTATGATAAGAATAAGGCATATTCTCAGCCACGTTTTCCTAACAAGGATGAAGATGACGAGGATAACAGCAGAAGAAGTAAACCTTCTCGTCCGAAGGAGAGTAAGCCATCTGTTTCTATACCTGACAAGAACAAGGTTCAGCTTCGACTTGAGAAGGAGCAAAAGTCTATGAAAAAGAAGCAGAGCAAGAAGAAGGAGAGCTCAAGACCACAGCCAAAGGTTAAGAGAGCAAATAATGTGAACTATACTAAGAATTATGCTAATGGAGATTACGACGATTACGATGACTATGATGATTTTTAGGAGGTTCGTATAGATATAGATAGCGAAAATAAAATGACCTACAAGCTTTGCTGCTTGTAGGTCATTTTGTTTAGAATAGATTTATTCTAGTCGATAGAGAAGCTTCCTGTCTCATCCTCATTGAATACATAATATACCATATTCTCCTCTGGCTTTACGTAAAGCTTGAGAGAATTGAGCTCAGTTGCTTTCTTGCCTGACTTTGTCCAGATTGACTTTGCAGTTTTCACTAAAGCTGCCTGATCAAGCTGCTTTCCGTAGAATTCTAAGTAAAAAGTTGATTTCACCCGATTCACCTCCCATATCATAATCTCCTAAACAATTTTATAATATACTAAAAATATGAAAAAAGCAATAACATTAAGCTGGTATAACATAAACAATTTCTTGTTAATTAAACAGTATTATGATATTATTATGGTAATTGTGTACGTATTTTTGATTAGTGTGGAGGAAATATGGACGAGAATTATCTTGACAACCTATTAAAGGGTGTATCAACCGACAATCAAAAAAAGAATAGCTTCGATAAAAATGTGGAGAAGGACTCTACTGTAGATATAGATTTTTCTGATTTGGACGATATATCACTAGACGAGCTGGATAGCTTGGATGATATTTCATTAGAAGAACTTGATTTTGATGATATTGACTTTGATGATGTGGATATAACTAATCTAAATTCCAAGGAAGAAAAGTCCGGAAAGGAATATATTCCGGAAGAAGAGGATTTTGATGCTGATGAAATCTTAGAAGATATTATTGGAATGGATGATTTGGAGAATCTTTCAGAGGATGATACCGATATGGCTCAGCTGGATGGTATGGATGAACTGCTAGATGCTGTAATGGAAGAAAAATCGGATGAAGTTAAACATGAAGAGAGCAGTTTAAGTCCTGAGGATATAGATAATCTTTTTGCAGAGTTGGATTCTGAGGATGCTGATGAGCCACTTGATAGAATGGAGAATGTTTTTGCAGAAGCAGAAAGTGAACATATTCAGGATGTGAATTCTGAATCGGTAGATTCATTTGTAGATGAGCTTTTTGGAGATGCAGGTTCCAGTGACGGTGAGATGTCAGATATAGAGAGTATGGACTTGGATGATTTGTTCTCTGCATTGGGAATAGATGAGACAGAGGGTGTTGTAGCTGACAATTATGTTGCCGGAGAGGATGATTTAGAGCAGCTTCTTCAAAACACTATGATGAACAGCTTGGAAGATGACGGTTTGGCTGACATAGCGGATATTGGAGATAAACAAACTCCAAAGAAGACAGGAGCCAAAACTAAAAAATCTGCTAAAGGACCAAAAGAGAAGAAATCTGTTTCCGAGATTTTGTTTGGTGCGCCTGACGAGGATGATGAAGAGGAAGAGAGACTATATCAGATTAAGAAGGCTGAAAAGGAAGCTAAGAAGGCAAAGGATAAAGAGGATAAGGAAGCCAAGAAAGTAGCTAAGCAGGAGAAACAGGAAGCGAAAAAGCTGGAAGCTACAAAAAAGCAAAATGAAAAAGCAGAAAAAAAACGTGCCAAGGAAGCAGAACTTTTAGCTGAATATGAGGCTGAAAAGGGAACAAAGAAGGTTCCAACAGCAGTTGTTGTGCTGGTCTTTTTGGCATTTGCAGCTCTTGCTGTGGTAGTTGTGTTTGGTGCTAAAAACTTTAATTATGCCCAGGTTATCAAAAAGGCAAGTGATTATTTTGACAGACAGAGATATAGATTGGCTTATGATGAGGTTGCCGGTGTAGAGGTTAAGGAAGAGGATGAAGAACTTAGAGATCGAATATATACTGTTATGTATGTAGAAAGGCTTTATGAGTCCTACGAGAATAATATGACCTTGAATAGACCTGATAAGGCGCTTGATTCCCTTTTAAGGGGCTTAGAAAAATATGATGAGCACTATCAGGAAGCTGTGTCTCTTGGAATAGCTAAGGATATAAAGTCCGTGAAGGAAAAAATCATTAATGCCCTATGGAATACCTATGGCTTAAGCGAAGCTGCTGCATATGAGCTTATAGGACTAGATGGTATAGAATATAGTGAGGCCCTTGAAAGAGAATGCGAAGGGCTAATGCCTACAGGAGAGTAGTATGATTTCGATTATTGATTATGATGCAGGAAATATAAAAAGCGTTGAAAAGGCACTTCAACACCTTGGTCAGGATGTTGTAATAACAAGAGATAGAGATGTTATTATAAACAGTGAAAAGGTAATTCTGCCTGGTGTAGGTTGCTTTAAGGATGCAATGGATAAGATTAGAGAGTATAAGCTTGAAAACACTATATATGATGTGTGTGATATGGGTAAACCTTTTTTGGGGATATGTCTTGGACTACAGTTGTTGTATAAAAACAGTGAAGAAAGTCCTGGAGCAACAGGTCTCGGAATACTTGATGGTGAGATATTAAGAATACCGGACAAACCAGGGCTTAAGATTCCGCAGATTGGATGGAATTCTTTGGATATTACTCCAGGAGCAAAGCTGTTTAAGGGAATAGATAATAATTCCTATGTGTATTTTGTTCATTCCTATTATCTTAAGTCAAAGTATGAAGAGGATGTGGCAGCAACTACAGATTACTCCACACTTATACATGCCAGTGTTGAGAGAGATAACGTATTTGCTTGTCAATTCCATCCAGAGAAAAGCTCTAAGGTAGGTCTTACCATACTTAAGAACTTTATTGAACTATAGCATTAGAAGTAATAACCCGGTTTCTGTTTATAGGCCGGGATATTATTTTGATAACAAGGAGATATAATATGCATACTAAGAGAATTATTCCTTGCCTCGATGTAAATAATGGTCGAGTGGTGAAGGGTATAAATTTTGTTAATTTAAAGGATGCCGGAGATCCGGTGGCTGTTGCGGCAGCCTATGATAAGGCAGGAGCAGACGAGCTTGTGTTTTTGGATATTACAGCTTCCTCGGACTCTAGAAATATTGTGGTAGATATGGTTCGAAAGGTTGCAGAAACTGTTTTTATTCCTTTCACTGTAGGTGGCGGAATAAGGACAGTGGAGGATTTTAGAACTATTCTTCGCGAAGGTGCTGATAAAATATCTATCAACTCCTCTGCGATTAATACTCCGGAGCTTATCAGTGATGCTGCTGATAAATTTGGAAGTCAGTGTGTGGTTGTAGCCATTGATGCCAGAAGAAGAGAAGATGGCTCAGGATGGAATGTATATAAGAATGGTGGTAGAATAGATACCGGCTTGGATGCCATTGAATGGGCTATAAAGGCAGATAAGATGGGTGCAGGAGAGATATTGCTCACAAGTATGGACTGTGATGGAACAAAAGCAGGCTATGATGTGGAGCTTACTAGACTTATAGCTGAGAATGTTTCCGTTCCGGTTATTGCATCAGGAGGAGCAGGTACAAAGGATCATTTTTATGATGCGCTGACAGAGGGAAAGGCTGACGCGGCACTGGCAGCTTCGTTATTCCATTACAAGGAGCTTGAAATATTAGATCTTAAGAGATATTTGGCAGATAAGGGTCTGTCTATGAGAATTTAGGAAGTACAGGTATAGAATATTGATAACATTAGTTGAAAACTCAATCACTGTAGATGAGTATTTATATTTAAGAAATCAGGTAGGCTGGGTTAGGCTTTCAGACAGACAGGCAGAAATGGCATTGGAAAACTGTCTATATTGTGTAAAAGCAGTAGATGAAGCAGGATACATACTTGGTATGGGAAGGATTGTAGGAGATGGAGCTGTCATAAGCTATATTCAGGATTTGGTTGTGATTCCTGAGGCTCAGGGTAAGGGTGTAGGCTCTATGCTTATTAATTCACTGGTTGATTATGTTAAGTCCATAACAGAGGAACATACAACTATGATGCTATGTCTGATGTGCGCAAAGGGCAGAGAATCTTTTTATGAAAAACATAATTTTGTTGCAAGACCTACAGATAATTTAGGCCCAGGAATGATTCAATATATAAAAAGTATATAGTATTACGAAAACAAAAAAGTCGCTATTAAGCGACTTTTTTGTTTAAGCATCAAATTACTCTGCAAGATAAGGCTTGATTGCTGCCATAATATCCTCGGTTTCAGTCTCTGTATGAATGTTTAAGTCAATTGGCTTAGAAATATCTAAACTGAAAATTCCCATAATAGACTTGGCGTCGATTACATATCTACCTGAAACTAAGTCGAATTCAGCGTTGAACCCGCTTATATCATTAACAAAACTCTTTACCTTATCAATTGAATTGAGAGAAACCTTAACTGCTAACATCCCAAAACCTCCTTGTTTACATTTCATAATTATGTATGTTACTATAATATAAGTTTAGGTATTAAAAGTCAATATTATGTAGGAGATTTTATGTAAAATGTTTGTTAAACTGCGAGGTAAAAAAATAAATATATATACTCTTGGGTGTAAGGTTAATCAGTACGAATCTGATAGTATGGCAGATGCTCTAAAGGATGTAGGTGCAGAGATTGTGACAGGCAATGAGCCTGCAGATGTATGTATTATAAATACATGTTCTGTAACTAATATGGCAGATAGGAAATCAAGGCAGATTATTCACAGAGCTAAAAAGTTGAATCCTAATGCGGTCATAGTTGCTGCCGGATGTTATGTTCAGGCTGCCAAAGAAAGTCTGGAGGCAGATTCAAAGATAGATATAGTTATCGGTAACAATAGAAAAAAGGATATAGTGCGACTCTTGGAGGAGTATTTTCAGAAGGGTGTTGTTAATGATTACTATATTGACATCAACAAGGGCTGTGAGTATGAGAATATGACTCTTGTAAAGCCAACGGAGCACACCAGAGCATATGTTAAGGTTCAGGATGGATGTAATAACTTCTGCTCATATTGTATAATACCTTATACAAGAGGAAGGATTAGGAGCAGAGAGCTTAAAGAAGTTATAGAAGAAATATCAGGATTGGCAAGTAGAGGAATCAAAGAGGTGGTAATTACCGGAATCAATTTGTCCTCATATTCTGATGGAGAAGGACATAGCTTGCTAGAGCTACTAAAGGCTGTAAGTGATATAGATGGAATTTGTCGTATTAGAATGGGTTCTTTGGAACCTAGAATTATAACCGAAGAGTTTTTAGAAGGAATATATCAGGATGAAAAAATATGTCCTCATTTTCACTTGTCACTTCAAAGTGCATGCAATGAAACCTTAAAACGCATGAATAGAAAATACACTATAGAGGAATATATGGAAAAATGTGAACTGATACGTTCGTATTATGACAGACCTGCTATAACCACAGATGTCATAGTTGGATTTCCTGGAGAAACTGAGGAAGAATTTGCTATAACAAAGTCCAATTTAGAAAAACTTAAGTTGTTTGAAATGCATATTTTCAAGTATTCAATTAGAAAGGGTACCGTTGCGGCAACAATGCCAAATCAGGTGCCAGACTCTATAAAGGAACAACGCAGTAATATATTGCTCGAGATGGCTGATGCAAATAGTAAGGAATTTCAAGAAAGCTTTATAGGAGAAAACTTAAAGGTTTTAGTGGAAGAGTATGAGGAGACAGATGAAGGCTGTTTTGCTAAGGGACATACAGACAGATATGTTATGGTTAGAAAGCAAATGGATAAAGCACAATGCGAAGCTAGTATTAATTGTTTAGTGGATATTGTATATTAAAAAAGATGTATGCTTAATCGTATGATGAAGCATACATCTTTTTGTGAGTGATAAAAACAAAAAAGCTTTGAAACCTTAGTTTCAAAGCTTTAAGCAGTTCGTAGGGGAATCGAACCCCTGTTTTCGCCGTGAGAGGGCGACGTCTTAACCCCTTGACCAACGAACCATGTCTCTTTCGACCTTTGTTAGTATATCAAATTAATATTACAAATGCAAGCTTTTTTTGAAAAAAATTTAGATTATTTTTTAAAGGTAATTTTTCATCTCTATTGCACAATATTCGATGCAATAACATTGGTGGTCTATGTTATGCAGTATAGTTGGTGGGAATAGAGCAAAAAAAATGGACCACAAGCATTAGCTCATAGTCCAAATTTTTTACGCTTTGATAA
>JAFTPO010000061.1 GCA_017463225.1 Lachnospiraceae bacterium
ATAAGGATAACTAATACTGTGATTAGCATGAAGATTCCACATACTATACTAATAGACTCAAATCTTATTACGCCCTCATTCATTATAGTGCCATCCATTATATTAGCAAGGCCTATAAGAAGATTAACTAGTCCGATAATTGTAAATGCTACAATGGTCTGAGGTATTCTTTCATTCAATGCAAAGTAACCGTCATTAAGTATGCAGTACCATGCGTAAACTCCAACACCCATAATAGTTATGATAAACACTACCACACCAGGTTCTATAGGAAGCTCTTTGCACGCCACCTGAAAAAATCCATAAAGCATATTCATGGTAACCATTGTATAGAAGGATATCTTAAAACCTCTGCCTCTTATAGCTTCCTGTCGCTCATCATATTTTCTCTTTATCTTTCCATCCTTAGTTAATGCAATTAACATAGGGATAAGGATAATGGCCGATACTATTATAATGCCAAACACAAATCCCAAACCATAAGCTAAGTTTCCATTCATAATATACACCCCTTTTGTAGATTTCCCGGAAGCTTTTTGCAAGTTTTTGCCACGGCTTCCAAAATATGTATTTCCTTCTTACAAATTGGAGTATATTACTTACTTTACAATATGTCAAGTATATTTTACATTTTATTTGTTTTATTTTACAGATTGCTACTATTAATAGCGGCCACACATCCTATATTCACTAAATTCTCCTTGGCATAACGCCTCTAACAGGGAATTTAAACCTTATTAAAATACACCTCTCCAACTCCTATAGCCGAGCAAATACCCACAAGAAAAGGAATCAAAAATCCATATATAAAAAGATATACTAATGTCTGCCACATTATCCTGTGGTATGCGACGAGGCTAATTCCCAGCTGTAATACAGCGCAGATTATAAATACTCTAAGAACGAATTTAAGCATCTTCTTAAATCTGTATAATCTAACAGCCTTTAGCGAAACCGGAAGGTATTTTATCTGGGAATAAATAGAACCCACTCTTCCATTCAAGTTCCCCACTACAAAAGGCTGCATATAAAAGAACACAGGGAACACAAACAAAAAGGCCATCATAGCTAGTAATCCTCTATCATCTGAGGCATTAATAAATGTTGGTTTTCCATTCACATAAAATTCTTCAAAAGGAACTGCCATAAACACAATCTGTATAAATGTAAATATGCCTGCTACAAGCCAGTAGCCTACATTGGAAATATCATAGGTGTAGTACTCCTTGTAGAAATCATCTATAATGCTTTGTTGGTCCTTTATGTATTCCTTTTCACTAAGCATAATTGCTTTGTTTATTTCCATATCCCCATCCTCCTATAAAACATCCAGACTCTCACCGAACTTTATCAGTTTGCCACTTTCAAGTATCCCCAGATAATCCATCTTCTGCTCCATCTCTGACTCTATGTGACTAGTCATAAGCACTGATGCGCTTTCATCCTCTATAACCTTGTGGAGAATCTTGAAGAAATCCACTCTAAACACCGGATCCATGCCCGCAGTTACCTCATCCAAGAGGTAAAGACAAGGCTTGTGCCCCATGGCAAATGCCATCTGAAACTTCATCCTCTCTCCTCTGGACATCTTGCTTAAGGTTGCACCTCCCGGCACTCCCATATCCTTCATAGCCTGATGGTAGATTTCCTTATCGTAGTTAGTATAAAATCTACTAAACAAATCCATATTCTGGTTAGGAGTTCTCCCCTCGAAGAATCTGTTTTCATCAGACACAAAGCCGATAAATTGCTTCATATATCCATGATTAGTTCTAATGTCATAGTCTGCAATTTTAATAGTTCCAGAATACCTGATTTTGTCATTCATTATGTAGTCTATAAGGGTTGTCTTGCCTGCACCATTTGCACCGGCTAAGCCCATTATGTATCCTTCAGGAAGGGCAAAGCTTACGTTATCTAGCTTGAATTTGCCCTTGGTTCCTGTTACATTTTCAAATTCTAACATCATAATTTTTCATCAATCCTTTCACTTCCCCATATAGAATTATGTCAAAAGTTATCTCTAGTTGTTGTAAAGTGCATCTATCATTTCCTTAATATCCTCTGCAGTAAGTCCTGCCTGCTTGGCGTCCCCTATTACCTCAGCCAGTCTCTTCTCCAGCATAACCAGCTGTTTTTCCATAAGATAGTCTGTGTTGTACTCGCAGACATAGAAGCCTTTGCCTGGAACGGAACGAATAAGTCCCTCCTTTTCCAAGTCTTCGTAGGCTCTTTTGGTGGTGATTACGCTGACATTTAAGTCACCTGCCAAGGCTCTTATGGATGGCAGTGCCTCACCTGCGGAAAGCTCTCCGGTAACGATAGCATTTTTCAATTGATTTACAATCTGTTCGTAGATTGCCAGGGTTCCCTGGGGTTGTATTACTATTTTCATACCTTCACCTTATTTCTTTTTATTTATCAAAGCTTCTCTCATAGCTTAATGCCTTCTCCACTGCAGTGTTCCAATAGGTCATATGCTTAATAGTTAGTGGCAACTGGAAAAGTATTGCAGGGATTATAAACAACAGATTCGCATACACATTTACCATTCCACCATCCCAGGAAAGCATACAAGCTATTCCAAACAAGGAGATAACTGTAATAATCATATCGATACCCTGTATCAACCCTCTGCAATCACTTCTGGCCTCCTGCCAAGCATCTCTCTCCTCTATACCATATCTCTCATTCATGCCACACAGTAGCAGTGCAAATGTTACATAATCGTATACCATTACCACGTAGGTTATCACCCTACATATACCCAGGAGCACCAAGGGCAATGTACATATCATGCCAAGGAGCGAGCAAAAGCATATTCTAAATATGGCTGACTTAACTATATATTCTCTCTTCATATCTTTAGTAAGTGGCACCACATACATCATCTTAGGCATCTTCATAATATGAAGCGCTCCTGAGTTTAGTATATGTATGGTTGGAATCATCATAAGAAAATAAACCAAAGCATATTCCCATTTATCAAAAAATCCACTAACAGCGGGAAGTATAGTAGCAAAGTATACCACCAAATATAAGAAATGTGCCACCTTCTCCTTAAAGTTCCCCCACCTAAAGGCTGCAAAATAATCCTTTATTACTCGTCCCATCATCTTCTCTTATCCCCCTTATCTCTCTTGGTGATAAAATACATAAGCTCCTCAAGAGTTGGAACTGCTACAGTAAGCTCCTTATCGTAGCTGTATCTTGCTCTGTGATTAACCAATGCTCTGGTTCCGTAGTTACTCTCCTCCACATGTATTACCTGTTCCTTAGGCAGAAGATTAATCTTGTATTTTTCTCCTGTTAAAAGCCTGTAGCTATCCCTCAATTTCTCTATATCCGCTGAGAATATAGTTCCACCATTTTCTATGTATAAAATGTAATCCGCTATCTTGTCTAAATCCTCTGTAAGATGAGTTGAAAGAATTACACTCTTAGTTCCATCTGCGATGTACTCCTTAAGTACAGCAAAGAATTCCTTTCTGAAGCTTGGATCAAAGTTTGCAGTTGGCTCATCTAAGATAAGCAGCTTTGCCTCATAAGATAAAGCAAAGGCAAACTGAAACTTTAGCTTCTCACCCTTAGAAAGCTTCTTAAACTTCCTGTCTCCATCTAATCCAAAACGCTTCATATACATTTCCAAGGTTTCTAAGCTAAAATTCTTATAGTAGGCTCCGTAGTTAATACCATTTTCCTTAAGGGTTGCGCTGTGGTCAAACAGCTCATCTAAAAGTACTGTGCCTATAAGATTTCTAATCTCCACCTCACTGTCCTCATAGCTCATGCCATCTATAAGAAGCTCCCCAGCATTTGCCTTATAGAGACCAAGTATTATATGAATAAGTGAGGTTTTTCCTGAGCCGTTAGGACCTATAAGGCCCATTATATATCCTTCAGGAAGCTCTACTGATATGTCCTTTATACGGAATTTCCCCAAGCTCTTACTAATGTCCTTTAATTGTAGTAGCATCATCTCACCTCCGTGCATCAACTGTGTATATAAATATATACACCATATATACGCAGTTGTCAATAGGATTTTTACAGAATCAACAAAAAAGGTATGCAATCCAAATTTGCATACCTTTCTTATTACCTACCACTCATAAAATAAACTTTTTATTCCTCTATCTTCCAAGGCATCCTTCGCTCTCAGATAAGGAATTGTATAAGACATTATCTGTCTATCATCATTTATATAATCTATAACCACATCCTCCAGCACACCTAAGGTTCTTGAATACAAATCATATTCCTCTGAATACCTTTGAGCTGGGTCTGTAACTCCCCTTGCCTTAAGCTCATCAATTAATCTAACCATCTCCGGCACTGCTGCATCTCCTAAGTCTCTCATAGCCCAAACATCCACTGTTTCAAGGCTACCCTCCAAATATCTATCCACATTGTATCTTGCTATCAGGCCATCCACATTAGATAGGGATAGACCTGCAAACATTACCACAACCACTGCACACGACAATGCAACTGCATTAAGCTTTTTAACAAACTGCTTCGCCACTGCCACCACAAAAAGTAAGGCCAAAACTATCATAAGCCAGCTTGAGTAAACTCTCTTCTGTGTAAGTCCATAGGATTCAATGTAAAGAGACATCTTGGAGATAGCAGTTGCAATAAGAATAAGGGTGCATATTGCATAGGTGATTACAATTCCAACCTTAATCTTTGCAACCACAGGTTTTTCCACATTCATAAAAAGCTGTACAAACACTATGATAATCATATTAATAAAGGACACCATACAAAGCTGGAAGAAGCCCTCTCTGGCATATTCCGCGTAGCTTAGTCCTTCTGGGAGCTTGCCGGAAAATGCAGACATGTAGTATCCCCACTGAGATATAAAGAATATCACATATATAAATATTATAGGCAACACTGCCGTAAGAGTTGTAATCACATGAGCCTTCTGTATGCTTTTTATTTTTGCAACACATTCTTCCTCATTTGTAGTCTCTACTGCCCTATCACTTGATGCTAAGAATAATCTAAATACATACTGGCCCACAATTATTCCAAGGCCTATCTGCCAGATATTAGAGAATACATTTCCTGCATCCATATCTATGTAGCTTCCCATATTCTCTATAATTCTGTAAAATCCTCTGTCATAGGACAAAAGTCCGCATACCACTAAGGTTGGAATAAATGCTATAATTCCACCCTTTATAAGCTTACCTAGAACAGCTCCACTTTTCTTAGTTCGTCCCGAGAACATCCCCTGCATCATACTTCCCAGCTTATTAAATGGTGCTACAAAAAGCGCCTTATGATAATCTATAACTATAAAATCAGTAAAGCCCTTCTTGGTAGAATTGCCCTGGGCTGCATATATGTAATAGCAATATGTAACCATAGCATATGCATTTGCCAGAGATTGCAGCATAGGATTAGAGCTAAGCACAAGTGTTGTTGAAACTATAAGGGCTGACACCCCGGCAATAGTTGGTATTACTCCTATCTTTGTATTCTTAGCCTTGAGCACAACTGTTGTTGTGGCAAATGCAAAGATTACTAACAAAAATGCCCCCAAAGAATTCACATGTGCAGGAAATGCCTTACAAAACATATATCCAAAGATAAAGCTTATCCAGGCAAATGCACTTTCTATGCCAGTGTATTCCCGTTTTTTCTCCTCCACAACATATGGATTAATTTCAGCATATGATGGCATATTATAAAAAGCCTCCAATGCAGGATTTACCGGTGTATCCTGCAAAGCAGCTACTGGTGTACCATCCATAACAATATTTTCACCATCACTATTATATCCATTTGTCATGTCAGCAGTACTATTCACGCTCCCAGTTTCCTGCTGATTATTATTCATAGATTCCCCTTGGTTGTTCATTATCTCCTTCATAATCATTCCTCCGCGTTAATATAACTTCTCTTACCAATTACTAGTCCATCCCCACAGACCTGTTTTTGTATTATTATCTATATTTATTACCTGTCACTCTTAGCTGCCAGCTTGCGCTATCCCCATTGGCGCAAACCTCCTTGATATTAATACCATTGTTCTTATCAATAACCGCTGTACTAATTGTTTCCCCTGTGTCAGCATTTACGACTGCCGGATCAAAGTAAAGCTTTGTCTCCCCTTCATGAGTTATATCGCCTATGGTTATCTTGGTACTATGTAACTGATAGGTGTCTCCCTTTAAAAACTCTCTGCTTTCATCAATTGCGTCTACAGTATCAGCTTCAACTGTTCCTGTTATCCAAATTGTAGCCCAGGTATTTGTTTCCATATAATGTTTTATGGATGCCCAAACCCAGATACAAAACGCTACCATTATTATCAGCAGCACACCTAACACCACTAATATTTTCTTCTTCCTGCTTTTTTTCTTAACCATTTCCTCCATCGCGAAATCCCCTTTCATATTTATTTGACTACCCTTTTGAACTACTCATCCTCAGCGTCCCCATCGCCCTCGCGATACTCTAATATATCAGCCACCTCACAATCTAATGCCTTGCAGATTGCATCTAAGGTGGAAAGTCTTATTGCCTTAGCCTTGTTGTTCTTCAAGATAGACAGGTTGGCAAGTGTAATTCCCACCTTCTCAGAAAGCTCATTCAGGGACATCTTGCGCTTTGCCATCATAACATCCAAATTAATCACTATCATATTATCCCTCCATCGCTTTATTATACTGTCATATCATTTTCAGCCTTAATCTCTGTAGCTTCTTCGATTACATTCTTCACCACTCTAAGACAAAGTCCAAGAAATGCTGCCACAAAGGCCACAAGAAGTGCCACAAATGTAAAGTAAGCTGCCAGACCACAGAACACTCCTGCTACTAAGTAGCATCCCCAGGAGATTCCCCTTATAAGACCAACACTTTCTGCTGTAAATACCTTTCCTGCTTTAACCTTCATAAGAAGCATAAAGAGAAGAATATCTATCAATGTAATAAACACCAACGCCACATAGGCAAGTCCCAGGATGATATTTTCATCATTGCCCTCCACCTTGGTTATGCCCAAATCATTCACTGCCTGAATCATAAGATCCGCAAACTCCGGCATATAAAATCCAAGACCTATGCACAGTGCAAAGAATGCCACCGACACTGCAATTGAAATTGTGATTGAAAGTTTACTTGGTATCTTTAACATCTTGTTCCTCCATTCCTACACTTAGATTGACTAAACCAGCAACCAAGTGTACATCTAATCTTGATATACGTATATCAGCAAGACTTATAATCTTACCCGTTGATGGTATATTATACCAGTCACTTTTGTTTGTCAATACATTTTTATCGTTTTTCGATATATTTTTATTGTGTTTACTAACCATTAGTTGACATAACTTAAACAGCGACATAAAAAATGTAGCCGAAAGATTCCTCCTCCGGCTACTAACCCCCTCTATTTTCCTCCTACACTGTGTGTAGATAAAATAGCTTATTTAAATGATGTTGCTCCAGATGTGTTCTTGTTAAAAAGATACTTACCACTTATCAAGCCCTGGTCATCGATATTATGATAAATTTTAAAATCCTTAGAAACATACAAGTCAACACATGTGTATTCATCACCAGCATCAGCAAGAGTCTTCCAATCAGCCAATGCTACATGATTATTATTAAATGTATAGATTTCTTCACCATCTATTAGATATATATAGTCAGCAATAATACCATCTG
>JAFTPO010000094.1 GCA_017463225.1 Lachnospiraceae bacterium
ACAAGTGTAATAAGCGGTATGGTAGGAAATGGCTTCGTCAATGGCGTAAAGCTGGAGATAGAAGATGCAGGAAGATTAGATATAGACCCATCTGTGGATTATGATGTGGATTTCCAAAATAATTCTGTTATAATGGATGTGAAAGTTGAAGAAGTGCCAACGAATGGTGGTGGGAAGGGTGGTAAGTATTCTGCATTAGGAGAAATGTCAGATGCTGATGGCATAAGATACAAAGATTGGAATTATGCTAAGATAAATGAGTTGTCGATACACAACCCAGATTCGGATACGTTGACTTTGGGCAAGTTTAGGCCATCCATAAATGATGATGGAACAGAAAATTGGAAAGTTGCAGGGCATGACTCATATAATGTTATAGCTGAAAATAATAAAGATATGTATTTTGATATGAAGGATGGACTATATGATGATGTTATGGAGAATTATAACCTATCATATCAAGATATGTTTGACGAATTCAATACTGTAGCATTAGATAAAGCCATAGAAGAAGGGAAAACTGTACGATTTACACATAATCCTGAATTAGCCATATACGCGGGTTCCTTCACAGAACAAGAGTGGAAATATTTACAGGAAAAAGGTGGGTATCTATATTTAAGAGAAGAAGGAGGATTTTGGTATGCAGAGAAATAGTGCGCACGAAATTGCTAAAAATATAATTAGAGCAGCAAAGGAGCTGTTAGGAGAAAGAATAAATAATATTACAGTTTATAATATTACAGATGAGCCTTACAAGATGTTTAATATTAAATGTACATTATATAATTATTTTGTATTAATATTTAATTATGATAGAGGGCATTTTGGATGTAATATAGTGTTTGGAGAGGATGCTGTTCCAATAATCAGTAGTATGGAATGGGATGACGGTTGTGATTTCAAAGCATACTGGGATGGTATAAATGAAGAGATTAGACTAAGAATACCAGACAAGTATTTAAAGGCACAGGGATGGCTATAGAGTGCATTTGTTTTATGTTAGTATATATTTGAGGTGTATGATGAATATAAAACAGTGGAATAAAAGAAAATCTATGAGAATATAGCACAAACAGGGTCGGGAGAATATCGATATTATTGATATTCTCCCGACCCTGTTTGTTTACCATATTATTAATATGTATGTAATACGGACTACAAATTTCCATAATATGACCTTAACCGTGCCAGGAAGTAATCCTTTTTGGCGCGGGATATATTTAATTTCGTACCATCAGATAGCACCACTTCATTGTGAGAAAAGTATGCTACATACTGGAAATTAACAATATAACTACTATGGGCATATTCAAAATCAAATTCTTTGATTGTTTCATACAGCTCATCCAAAAGACTTTTTGTGTTTAATTCATCTATTGAAATTTCCGTGCTCTTTTTAGAACATAGTTTAATTTTACGGTGAGTCTTGCATTTTGAAATATACATTATATCCGTAGGTAGGAGAGTAAAAAATGTGTTATTGCCAGCTGCGATAATGTGTGGAGTTGGGTGAGTTGAGAGAAGCCTGTCAGTAATTGATTTGAATTTTTTTGAAAGTGTAGCAGGGCTACTATCTTTGAGTATGTAGTTAAGTGGTGAATAATCAAATACTGTATCTGATAGCGAGGCTTTAGAGGAGCTAAAAACTAAGAGTGAATCTGCAAAGTGTTTTCTAAATATATCTGCTATCTTATAACAAGCTGTGTCAGGCATATCCACGCTTAAGAAAAGTAGGTCTATGGCGGTTGTTTGTGATAAGGATAACAAAAATGCGTTACCAGAGTGGTATTCCGTAAAGCGTGTTCTATCAGTGTCAAGACCGGCTTCAATAAGCTGGTCTTTTATTAATCCTATGAAATTAGAGTCATTATCACAAATAACTATGTTATACATTGATGTCTCCTTCACAACCCAATATCCATCAATAATTTTACCATAGAGACAGATTTGAGTGAATTGTCGTAAATACTGAAAATTTTTAGAAAACTGTCAAAACTTCCTTTATTTCTGCAAATTTTGACAGGGCTATTGAAATTAGAAAAAAGGGTAATAAAATCGAAATAAGTAGAGAAGGGAGGAGTTTGATGAGTAGAGAATTAGCAGAAGAACAAATGAAACGTGGTATAAAAAACAGTCAGAATAATCAGCGCAATCGTACCAATCAAAGCAGTCAAAGTAGTCAAAATAATCAGCCTGTGATAGATGGTAGACTGGTTAATTTATATGCACGTACGATTTCTGAGTATGATGAGAAATATAGAGAATTGGGTATCCTGAGGGATAACCTATATGAATATTATAGAGTAGAATTAGAAAAATGCAAGGTAAAAATATTAGATACAGAGGGAGAGACATCTGGCGAATGGGTTGGTGACGCAAAGGATGACTATGACGAAACCAAATTGGACCACGTAGCGGGAGTTGTATTTGCAGAGTGCTTAAGCATAATAGATCAAAATATAGAAACTATAGATTACAAGATGAGTCAGCTGGAAGCAGAAATAGAAGTTTACTCAGATAAGCTTCAGGAACAGCTTAGAGGAGTAATAAGCACATTTTAGAAGCAAGGAGTATAGATGATATGGAAGTATTAGCGTTAGGAAGTGTAGTAATACTTAAGGGAAATGCAAAGAAGGTTATGGTTGTATCCAGAGCGATTGGTATAAAGGTGAATACTGAGGATGAGGTTAAGCAATTTGACTATGCAGGATGTCAGTATCCTGAAGGAGTAACATCGCAAGAGCTTATTTTTTTTAACACAGAGGATATAGGAAAAGTAATCTTTCAGGGATACAAGGATGAGATAAATGAAGTGTTGGAAGAAAGCATAAAAGAGTGGATAGAGTCCAGATAAGGAGTTAGTTTATGATTGAATCAGGGGTTATAAAATTAGACGAATCATTTTTTGAGAGTGTAATTAACTATGTTAATCACTATTTGAATGTATATGATAAATACAGTGAATATTCGCAGGAGATTGATGAGATGTTTAGTGAGGTAGAGGCCTACACATCATCAGAAATAATTACTATATACAAGGAGCAGATGCACAGGCTGAACAAGATGTTAAAGTATTATCATGATATGGTGGAACAGGCGAAGACTTCCTATGAAGTTATAAGAGGTGAATTTGATGAGATGGATCAAAAAATGTCATTGAGTATGCATAGAAAATACTATGACAGAGGATACGATTGGTAGAGATAGGGGATTATGGGCTACAAGATAGATTACTACAAATTCATGAAGCTACAGCTGGCTATGGAGAATCTGATGCTCAGAATGCTGGAGGATATGGCTGTTTTGGCAGATGTAGAGAAATACATGCGAGGCTCTAATGCTATACAGTGTAAATCCATAGACGCCGTAAATTCATATATAATGAATAAGCATATAGAGACAGCTATCCCGGCTATAGAAAGTGCGATAAGCAACTTCTACAAGGTAGAAAATTCATACTTCTTCGAGATGTACAACATAGATTACAAGTCAGGCTCTATCATAGAGGAGGAGCATCTTAGCGAGGTGGAGAAGGAGCTGAAGCGATTAAAGGGTGAGATAAGCACCTTCATACAGAATATGAACTCTGACATATAGTCGGTAGACCATATCGTAGGCTTAGAGTCACCTGATGTAGGAGATTTTGAGGATGGC
>JAFTPO010000095.1 GCA_017463225.1 Lachnospiraceae bacterium
AGCCAGTTACTATGAGACTTTTACCAGCATTGGACATAGTGCCCTGAATCATAATTACCTTTGCCATTTTGACACTCTCCTTACAAGCTCCTTATTCTCGCTGGTGGACCTGACAGCCATTCTATAATAACCCTGTCCTAAACCTTTAAAATTGGAGCAATCTCTAATCAAAACACCCTCCTCCAGCAATCTAACCTTCAAATCTGACCCGCCTTTGAACAATATATAATTGGCGTAACTGTCATAATATTTTTCAGCTATTATAGGCATTAACTCGCGAACCAAATACTCTCTTTCTCCCTGAATCATCTGCCTTGTCTTCTCTAGAAAATCCACATCCTTAAGTGCACTAATCCCTGCTAACTGAGCCGGTGTGGAAACCGACCATGGCTGACACTTTTCTCTCATATTCTCTATAAGCTTTCTATTAGACGACAAAGCATATCCCAGTCTAAGTCCTGGCATACCATATATTTTGGTAAACGATCTTAATATAATTAGCTTATCATAGCTCTCTAGATAATCTATCATGGAGTAATTATCTTCATTCGCCAGAAACGGTAAAAAACTTTCATCCACGCAAAGATAAACATCCCTATCCTGACAGGTCTGCAATACCTTTAAAAGAATATCCTTTCTAATAACTCTTCCAGTAGGATTATTTGGATTACAAAGAAAAACCATATCCAAATCTCCCACCCTGCCAAAAAGCTCTGTTACGAATTCATACTGCAGATCAAAATTATTTTCCTCCTTAAGATAGTAATACTCCATCTCACCGCCCGCTGCATTCACAGCTTTCTCATACTCCTGAAATGTGGGAGCTATGGTTAAAGCTTTCTTAGGATTTACGGCATAGCATAAGTTATAAATAAGCTCTGCTGCACCATTTCCAGCCAAAACATACTCTGGACTGATAGAATGAGAACTGGCAATAGCCTGACATAAGCTCTCACATTTATAATCCGGATATCTGCCCACCAAAACAATACCCTCATGAGCTGCCTGTATACTTCCCAAAGGCATACCTAAAGGATTTATATTTACAGAGAAATCGTACTCTGCCTGATTTCTATATATGTCACCACCGTGTAAATATTCCATATTACAAACCTTTCTTAGTTCCAATTCAAATTCCTTGGCAAAATTCCACCCACTAACACACCAATAGCTACACATTCACGCTACAGCAAAAACTCCACTGCAAGTAATATTCCCACTCCCACCAAAAGAGTAATCATTGCAGTTATGTAAGCAAATTTATTAACCAACTTTATATGCTCTATATCTATATCATTTACAGCATCTCCTATAGTGGGCTTGCTATAAAGCTTTCCAAAATAATAGGCATCTCCCGCCAGCTTCACTCCAAGAAGTCCGGCACATACAGATTCTGTCTGAGCCGAATTAGGGCTGGCATGATTAAACCTATCTCGACGGAATATCCTCCAACCATCTCTAACACTATATCCCATAATTCCACCTGCCATTAGCATACATATAGCAGACACTCTTGCAGGGATAAAATTCACCACATCATCTAGCTTGGCAGCCACACGCCCCATATAAATATTCCTGTCATTCTTGTATCCAATCATAGAATCCATAGTATTTACAGCCTTGCAAAATACTCCACCAGCCACTCCAAAGCAAAGCATAAAGACAAGTGGCGCAATTACACCATCTGAGGTATTTTCCGCTACGGTCTCCACTGCTGCCTTGGTTATGCCCTTCTCATCTAGATTCTTGGTATCACGACCTACAATCATAGAAACCGCATATCTAGCGTCCTCTATGTCTCCAGCCTTTAGGGCACTGTACACCTTCATACTCTCATCCTTGAGGGACTTTACCGCAAGCATCTGGTACGCAAGAATCACCTCCACACCGAGTCTTACAAACCTATGTATTTTCTCCGCTACATATAAGGCCAGCCAGGTTCCTCCCAAGGACACTAAAAGAACTACAACCACAAGAAATGTACCTGCCACCAGCTTTCTAGTCCTGTGAAGTTCTCGTTGCTCATTTATACTAAATGTTTTTCTTAAAAGCTTGTCTATTTTATCAATAAGATTTCCTATTAGCCTTATGGGATGCCAGCTATAATTGGGATCACCTACACATAAGTCCAACAGGAAGCCCAAGCATATTACTATTATTCGCTCAATCATAATTTAACTATCTTGTTCTATAAAACTTCTCAACCTACATCAAAATACAATTATTTCACTTATCATGGTTACAGCTTCTCTATGTTTTTAATTACAACCTTCTTGTCATCAAGAAGCAAATCACCCACATAGCCATGACCATTTTCCACCTGCCAGTCATAGTAGTCCTTGTGAGGTTCTGAAAACCTGTCCAATATAGACATAATAGTTCCGCCATGAACCACCAGCACTATCCTATCTTCCTTTGCTCCACCCTTTTTATCCTCTAGGGCTTCTAACTTAAGTCTGCCACCTACAAGCAGTTCCCGAAATCTTTCCACTACCCGCTCCTGAAACTCCTCTTTTGACTCACCGCCAGGAAACGCTATGCTCCCACCACTCTCAAGCCACTTCTCATAGTATGGATTTCCAGTTAACTCCACGTAGTTTTTATACTCAAACTCACCAAAATTACACTCTTTAAATTCATCCACAGATAACTGTCTTGCACTAGGAAATAGTAGCTCTCCTGTCTCCACGCATCTTCTCATAGGACTTATAACTATCTGATTGGGCTTACCTATGCAGTGTTCATATCTTTCCCTAAGACACTTAATCTCTGCCACACCACTAGAGCACAATCCTTCATCAGTGCTCCCCACATACCTTTTCTCCATATTTCCTTTTGTCTTACCGTGACGGATTAAATATATTTTCATTTTATCTTCGTTCCTATACCACTAATCACACGAATAACCTGACTTGCCTTACCAGCAATTAAACAGTTCACTCGTCCCACCTGCTCTCGATACTCTCTCTCAAATGGTTCCATAGGCACCAATCCACTACCTAAATCACAGCTGGTAATTACCAGTCTGTCTTCACCTACGGTCTCACATATCTCACTGTAGAAACTCTCCCACTCTTCTATTGGATCTATCCCCTTCTCTAACTGACCTCGCACAGTCAAATGATAGTCCTCTAAAACCTTGTATTCACTTCCATAGTTTTCCTGAACATATCCTGTCTTTCCCTGATATGCTCCTCCTACCACAAATATCATATTATATCTCCTGTACTTCCACTGCCCACATCAAAATTCACTCTGCAAAACTCAACGAACCATAGCTTACTACAACAATCCACCTACAGTAATTCTCTGGACCACAACCACGAATATTAGCATATTAAGCTCGCACACCTGCAAAAACCATCCAGCCAAATCACCTGTAATTCCACCGAAGGTTTTATAAGACATAACCACATAATATATAAAGCTAATTATTCCTGCTACAATCACTGCTACTCCATATTTTAAATCCACTAAAACAAGAGCAACCAAAATAACCACTAGCTCTAATGCCAAAATCGCCTTAGCCCTTTTATCAGCTCCCTGCGAGTAGGCTACAACCATTCCATCCTTCTTTGCTTTCTTTAAGGTTAACACCGACAATCCGCTTAAGACTCTGGAAAACGCAAAGCCTATTCCTACGATTACATAAACCATCATAGGCTCACCCATATCTGCAACCAGTTGATAATTGCAACCAACGGCCAACATCATATAGCAGATTCCATATATAATTGCAAATGCTCCCACATGGGGATCCTTTAATATCCTAAGCTTTTCTTCTCTGTCCTTGTAGGAGCTTCTAGCGTCAGCCACATCTAAGAATCCATCAAAATGAATTCCACCGGTTATAAGAATTGGAATTACAGTGATAATCACACCAATGAGTAATGGAGAAATTCCCAGCAACTCCTTAAGCAAATATATCAGACCAAAATTAACTCCACCTATTACCACTCCCACAAAAGGGAAAAAGCACATACTGTAGGACATATTTTTCTCATCCCATTTAATTCTTGGCATAGGGATTTTAGAGTAGGTTGAAAAAGCCATTATTAAGGATTTAAACATCTATTCTCTCTCCCTTCTGCCACAAAGGTATTCCACAGAACACCTCCACAAAACCATTTGCATGTGCAACTAATTCTTGGTTAATACATCCAAGCAGCTCTATGTAAAGTCTAGTCTCAGTATGGTATTCATAAAGCCTTCCATCATTGAACACCTCATTGGTTACTACTACCAGATTCTTCACCTGTCTAGATATGCTAACAATAGGCTCCACAATATGCTTCTTCACCAATTCTCTTCCACTCTTAGATGCATTCCCAGAAGAAAAATCCACCCCAGCCAAACAACCACCAGCTCCGTACATCTCATTGGCCAGAAGGTTGGACATACACTCTATCAAAGCAGTATCCCCATCCCCAAGCTGCAAGCTACTAATATCATCATAGCACTCTATAGTATCAAAGCCCTTACCTGCCCTCATGTTCTGATGACGAAGAATCTTCTTACCCATCTCCTCATCATGAGCCAAAGGCTTCATAGTTGCAACATACCAAAGCTTACCGCCTAAGCCACTATCTGTACCAGCACCTATGCCATCATTTATTTCATCTTTACTTTTTAACGAAAGTGTCAGCTTCTCTGCAAACTCAGACTTTCCACTGCCACTGCCACCAGTAACTATGTATAACATTCCTAAAACCTCTCATAGGCCTCTATATCATAATCCTCAAAGCTTCCCATATTCTTGTACACCGCCATAGCCATATCAAGCAGTGGAAATAGTGCAACTGCTCCACTACCCTCGCCAAGCCTTAAACCACCATCTATTATGGCCTTAAGCCCTAGCTCATCCAAGGCAAGCTTTCCAGTAATTTCTCCAGAAATATGAGATGCCAAAGCGTAATTTCTAACTCTACTATCTATTCTGTCTGCCACCATAGCTGATACCGCAGATATAGCTCCATCTATAACTATAGGCATCTGGTGCTTCACACCACCTAGGAATAATCCCACCATTCCAGCCAGCTCATAGCCTCCAAGCTGAGCTAAAAGCTCCACTGGTTCGATAACATCACACTCTCTCACTCTGGCTACTGCCTGTTCCACAACACGTAACTTTCTAGTCACCCCCTCGCTTGATAGACCTGCACCTCTGCCTACCACCTCATGGGCGCTAAGTCCTAGAAATGCAGCCGCAAGCGCACTGGTTGGTGTAGTATTTCCGATACCCATTTCACCAGTAGCGATAATCTTGTAGCCCATAGCTTTAAGCTCTGCCACCAAGTCTATCCCCACCTGAATTGCCACCTGACACTGTTGCGCACTCATAGCAGCTTCATTAGCAAGATTCCTGGTTCCCTTACCAACCTTTCTATCTATAACAGCGCCGGTCTTTAGATCCTTATCTGGATACTCTTCTCCCAGCATACCTATATCTATGGTAAATACATCTGCTCCAGCCACATCTGCCATCTGGTTAACACAGGAATTACCTTTAGTAAAATTCTCGCTTACTATACGAGTCACTTCACTTCCTGTCTGTGTCACTCCCTCTGTCACAACACCGTGGTCTCCGCACAGTATAACCAGTGCCTTTTTGTCCAGCTGGTAAGGCTTTTCGCTTCCCGAAATTCGGCACAGCTTAATCACATAGTCCTCTAATAAGCCAAGACTATCTATAGGCTTCGCTATATTGTCCCAATGGGCTTTTGCATTTTGAGAGATGTTATCCATAATCAATCCTCCACCTTATGAATATTTAGGTATCACATAAGGTCTATTTCTTCCTTCCACATCTATGAATTCAAACTCCATATCATAAAGTTCCTTTAGGTTCTCTGGAGTAAGGAGCTCCTCCACTGTACCGTCCTTAAACACCCTACCGTTCTTCATAAAAACAAGATGGGTACAAAAGCCAGTGGCTAAATTTATATCATGTAGTATGGCAACTACAGTTTTTTTCTTCTCATTTCTAAGGTTATCAAGTAGCTGCATAAGCTGAGTTTGATGAGTTATATCAAGACTTGAAACCGGCTCATCTAAGATAATCCAAGGAGTATCCTGAGCTATGGTTCTAGCAATCATAACTCTCTGCCTCTCACCACCACTGATAAATGAAATGCTTTTATCACGAAGGTTTTCACAATCTGTAAATTTCATAGCCTCCTCTATGGCCTTCAGATCCTCATTGCTTAAAGGTACAAAGTTCTTTCTATAGGGTTCTCTACCCATGGCAACAACCTCCTGCACAGTAAAATCCACACTGGAATTTATAATCTGTGGCAGAAAAGCCAGCTTCTTGGCTATATCATTTCTCTTAATATCTCTAATATCTGTATTATCTAGGGAAACTGTTCCCGAAGTACTGTCCTTAAGTCTAAGGAGCTGTCTTACCAGGGATGTCTTGCCTGCTCCATTTGGCCCAAGTATACCATAGAAGCAGCCCTCCTTAAGTTCCAAATTTATATGGTCTAGAACAGGTGCTTTCTTCTTGCTAGGCTGCCAGACTATATTTTCGGCACTAATTTGCTGTAATCTTTCTTCCATACCAAGCCCCTCCTAAACCTTTTTCTTATTCTTAATAATAAGTGCAACAAAATATGGTGCACCAAATATTGAAGTTATAATTCCAACAGGTATCTCTGTAGGGGACGCAATGGTTCTTGCTATGGTGTCACACATAAGCAGAAATATTGCTCCACATAAAAATGCATATGGCATCAGCTTCTTGTTATTTGGGCCACTAATCATTCTTACAGTATGTGGAATTATAAGTCCCACAAAACCTATTACTCCACTTACAGAAACTGATGAGGCTACTAGCATAGAGGACAGGATAATAATGGTTCTTCTGGTTCTCACTGTGTCCACACCTAGAGATTTCGCTTCCTCCTCACCCATCATCATTACATTTAGCTTTCCTGACAGAGAAAACATTATAGCTACTCCTATGGTAACAATAATAACTAAAAATGCATTCTTCTCCCAATTTGCCGCTGTAAAGCTTCCCAATGTCCACATATAAACCCTGTCAATCCTCTCTTGGTCAAAGGTCATAAGAAGAGAAATAATAGAGCTTAGCATAGTGCTTATAGCTGTACCTGTAAGTAGCATATTTGTGGTGGAGATTTCTCCACCTATCTTGGATACATTGTACACGAAAAACACCGCAACAATTGCTCCAACAAACGCAAATACTCCAATTGGCCCCAAGCCAAAAAAGCTTACTGAAATTCCAGTAAGCATTCCAAAGGTTGCTCCTAAAGCTGCGCCTGAAGACACACCTAATATGTGGGGATCTGCCAGGGAGTTTCCGAACACTCCCTGGAATGCAGCACCCACAACTGCCAAGGCTCCGCCTACTAATGCAGACATAATAATCCTAGGCATACGTACCTTCCAGACTATAACCTCATAAGTGGTTCCAAGATCAGATACATCCACCAAATTACCCAATAGTGGAAGCTTGTCCAACACGATTTTAAGACTGTCCTCCACTGACAAATTAGCAGAACCTACTGATACCGCCACGATTATAGCAACAAACAATATTAAACTTAATTCTATTATCCGGATCCACTTAAAGTCTGTCTTCATCTTTTACTTAAATGCCTCCGGATGAAGGATTTCAGCAAGAGCTTTGATACCCTCTGCGTTTCTATAGCCCTGTCTCTCAAGCATATTTATGTCAAGAGTGTAAACCTTGCCCTCTTTTACCGCTGTTAGCTCAGAGTATGTAGGAGCACTCATAAAGTCATCCTTCATACTCTCATTTATAATAATTATCTCTGGATCTGCCTCAACAAGTACCTCAAGGCTTATGTTCCATCCAGAAATATCCTTCGCAATATTATCTCCACCTGCTGCCTCAATAATTCCATGAATAAATGTATCTCCACCAGCAGTGTAATCACCATACTCACCATAACCAACTACATAGTACACAGTCGGCTTCTCAAGGTCTTTAACCTTACTCTCCACATCAGCGATGGTTGTCTTCATCTCCTCTACACAAGCATCAGCCTCTGCATTCTTATTTAAAGCCTGTCCAAGTGTGTCGATTACAGTATAAACACCATCCACATTTCCCTGATCATAGAGAGTTAACACCTGAATATCTGCCTCAGCAAGCTTCTCAGTATTCGCCTCATCAAAATGTGTTGACACAATTACAAGATCAGGGTCAAGAGATATAATCTTCTCAATGTCAGGTCCTGTAATAGTTCCCACTGACTCAACATTTGCAGCTTCTGCAGGATAGTCACAATAATCACTTCTTCCTACAAGCTTATCTCCAGCCCCAAGCTTATACACAACCTCTGTAAGGTTAGGTGCTACAGATACTATCTTCTGTGGTTCTGATTTAATAGTTACAGTTTCGCCATTTGTGTCAGTTATCTCAAGTGGATAAGCTGTTCCACTGGCATTCTTGG
>JAFTPO010000062.1 GCA_017463225.1 Lachnospiraceae bacterium
GTTTTTATACCATTTGAGAAGTTAAATCTTACACCATCTCTCTTAAAAAAATAGCAATTCAAACTTATTGCAACACATAAAAAAAGTGTTGCAATATATTTGAAGGTAGCCTTTCTAGGCTTATTTAGTGTACCCTTTTTTTACAAAACTCCAATCAAAAACATAGAAAAACAGCCACTTTTTAAGATTATTACTGTTAAAAAAATCCTTAAAAAGTGACTGTTTTTCTTAATTTAAACCCATTCCGCCTTAGTGTTGCGGATGAGATGAAAACTTTGCATTTTTTCAAAAAAACAAAAAAGCCTCACCCAGCACCGCCAAGCAAAGCTTTTTATCTATAGGCTCTACGCCATCATTACAGTTGCAATTATTAGTACTATACCAAGCACAGCTTCTATAGCTCCCATCATTCTTGCTTTCTTCAAGCTTTCAGGATTTTCTCTTTCTTCCCTCTTGGTAACAAGCTTAGGACAAACAACACCAACTAAACCCCAGACAACAAGTATGGCCTCAACCACAATCTCTAACTTATCAATTAAATCCATAACTATAATCTCCTTTGTATATAATTATTTTTTTATTTTACATTTTCTTTTTTCTTGCTCATCTTCACCAATATCACAGCACATATTGTTCCAATTATAACTCCAGGTATCAGACTCACAAACTGTATAGCTATGTAATTTTTCTCATATAATACTTCATCAATAACCAAGTATCCAAAAAGTACACTTGGAAGAGCATTTGAAAGGGCATGTACTATAGTTGCAGGATATACTGAATTAGTAAGTTTTGTAAGTAACACAAGCACACTGCCAAGGAATACGTTAGAGATACTAAGGCATATAAAACCTATTACACCTGCCTTTAAATCCATCTGCATAAACATTACCACATGCCACAAGCCGCGTATAAGTCCTGTAGCTATAAGGGCAGGTATTAATCCACACAGCTTTTCCATCTTAGGATAAAGATAGCCCATCCAGCCGATTTCTTCTCCAAGAATTCCAACACTTCCGATGACACCTATCACTATATACAAAAGTATATTAAACAGTAGCTCCGGCATTGCTCCATTTGAAAGCTTCTCTGTTTCCGGGAAGAAAAGCATTACAAATGGTTCTGTCATAAGGCTAAGTGCTGCTCCGCCGAATATAGCTATCAGATAAACCCAACCGGTCTTATAAAGTCCCGGCAAAAGTTTCAAGGTACCTATGCCTTCCTTGTTCTTAAGTACACATATTACACCTGTTATGGCTGGCATAAATACACTTAAGCTAAGCATAAATGTTGCTAGTCCTTCTAGTTTTCCTTCAGCAGTAAGCTTATATGACACTGCCATAAGAAGCCATGTTATAGGTAAGCATATTAGAAGGAACATTAATATTCTTTTTACTAGTGTTTTCTTATCATTATCATCACTCAACATAACCGTATTACTTGAATTAATAGTCTCATTTACCATCTCTTCAATGGCTTCATTCTTGTTTTTTTCACTAGGTCTCATATGTATCCACTCCTTTCAGATATAATTTGCATGATATCTTATATGAAATGTAGTACATAATCATAATCACATAAGGCGCAATAGCCATAAACCCAAGAAGTCCCGTGGACATAAGCTGGGCATCACTAAATATACTAATAAGCTTCTCCAAGAAGTCAGGATTACTAAAATCAGGCAGTGGACCAAATAATAGATACACTATAAACAGGAAGAAAATCCCTAGTCCAAATAATATCTTGTAGCTTCCACCGTTCTTCTCACCAAATCTTATTATAAATGGTATCTCTATAGCTCTTCCAAAGGTCTGACCAAAAAAGAATGCTATATATATAAGAGAGCCACCTCCCGGCTGGTCTGTAAATAACGGAACCAGTGAATCACAAAGCAAAAGCCATATCATAGCAACTGCTGAAAGTCCTATGGAAAGGTAATACTTTGAAAGCACCTGTCCCTTGGCCGCAAATGGGGTAGATGTCATATAATATGCCCACACTCTTCTCTCGTCCAGAGAGAAAATCTTTGACTGCACCATAGATACAACTATACACACCGCAAATGCAACTACAACAGGAGCCATACCAGCCACAGCACTTCCCTCTCCAAGCCATGTGTCAAGTGGTAGGAATAAGCAAACAGAGATTACAACCATCTCTAAAAGCATCATTATTATCTCATATTTCATTATCTTTAAATCTTTATAAAGAAGTCCTAGCATTATTTTTCCCTCCTTTGATAAAGCTTTACTGATATAAGAAGGCTTATGATAAGAACAACTGGAATAATAATAAACCAGTAATCTGCAAGGATATCACGAACTGCAAAAATCTTCTGCTCCATAAGCTCTCCTGCTGCCTCATCCTCAGCTGTATAGGTAGATAAGGTTCCATCCTTTGACTTCTCGTCAACCATTTTAATCATATCTATTCCTTCTACAACTGTAAGCAGAATAAAAGCAATCATTCCTACAAGCCCCAGCTTCTTAATATCCTTAAGTCCAATTGCCACAGGCAGACAAAATGCCAACACCACAAATACTATAACAGTGATGGCAACCAAATTTTTAATAAGCGTTTCCGAAAGCTCAGTTCCTGCAACTGCTGCCAGTATATAAGAATAAATCATTGATCCTATAGAGCACACAGCTAAGGTTATAGTTCCCGCCGCATATCTTGCCCCTACTGTAACCATAGGCTTAGTAGGTAAGGTGTAGCTATAATAGGTCCAGTTAGTTTTAAAGTCTGAGAACACAGAGTGTACTACACCGAACACTGAAAAAACTGCCATAGCAAATGGCATATATGTAAGCACAGATACTATAAATCCAAACAAATCCTTATTATCTGCCGCAAAGTTCTTAAGGTTACCACAAATGGAGCTTAGCACTACCAAAAAGCCAAGTAGCCCGAACATAATTGCCATACCCATAAAGGAAGAATAGAATTTGCGGTTAAGCTTGAATTCCTTATATATCAAACCTCTCATTACGACCACTCCTTCTTCTCAGCATTTACATAGTAAAGCATAATCTCCTCTAAGGTTGTGTTATCTAGGGCAAGTCCTGAATACTTGTTGCGACACATAGCCTTGTCACTAACCATAATCTCTGCACCGTAATCAGTTATTCTTGCACTAACTATGTCAGCAGGCTCAATCTCCTTATAGTCTGCCTTTTTACATTTAATAACTCCATGAGTATCTAACACATCATCCTTATATCCTGTAAGGAGTATCTTTCCCTTATTAATAAATGTAACTGAATCAGCCACCTTCTCAAGGTCTGAGGTAATATGCGAGGACATAAGGATACTGTGATTTTCATCCTGCAAATACTCTAAAAATATATCCAAGCACTCATTACGAACAACTGGGTCAAGACCTGTAGTTGCTTCATCCATAACAAGAAGCTTAGCATTATGTGAAAGAGCTGCTGCAATCTGAAGCTTCATCTTCATACCCTTTGAAAAATCACCAAACTTTTTCTTCATAGGTAATCCAAATCTGTCAAGATAACCCTTGTACAAATTGCTATCCCACTCTCTATATACGTCTCTAAGTATAAAATTCAAATCCTTAGCATTAAGCTGGTCATCAAATGGAAGCTCATCAAATACAGCTGAAAGCTGCTCCTTAATTGCATACTCGTCTTTGATATTATCTAAACCAAGCATCTTAATGCTTCCCTCGTCACGCTTAATAATATTAAGCAGTGACTTAATAGTTGTTGTCTTACCGGCACCATTTTGCCCGATAAAGCCCATAATACTTCCCTTTGCCACATCAAAGTTAATATGGTCTAAGGTAAATCCATCATATTTTACTGTAAGATCACGAATCTCTATAGCGTTTTCATAATTTTCAAAATCATTCATAGCCATCCTCCGTATTTTTCTCTAAGAAAAATATTTCACATTCACTTTCGTTGAATTTATTTCGCGAAAATTAACCCTCGTAAAATAAATCCAACATTTCCTTTAATTCTTCAACTGTCACATCACTTACCTTAGCTGTCTCCACAGCATCAATAAGGGACTTTTCAATCTTTCTCAGATTCTCCTCTCGCAGGAATTCCTTATTTTGGCCTTTAATAAAGCTTCCCCTGCCCGTATAAGACTCAATATAACCATCTCTCTCAAGATCCTCGTAGGCGCGCTTAGTAGTGATAACACTGATTCTAAGCTGCTGTGCCAGAGTACGCATGGATGGAAGGGCGTCCCCTTCTTTTAACTCTCCACTCATAATCTGTGCCTTAATCTGAGATGTTATCTGAGAATAAATAGGTTCATCCGAGGAGTTTGTAATAATAATATCCACCGGCGTACCTCCTCGATTTGCAAATCAACATAGAGCTTAATATGCTCTTAAGCTAAATTGTATATATACAATATATACATTATTGCACTAGTATATACATTTGTCAATATGTATATATACATTTTTATTGCCTACAATTTATTCCAGTGGTATCATAGCACTATGCTTTCTTGGGGAGGAAACTAATATGAATAATACACTAGGGATTTTACTAATAGGATTTTTTATCATTGTAGGCATTATACTCACCATAGTAGGAATAGTAAAAATGATTGGTAGCAAGAAACGCTGTACCCATAGAATTAGCGCAACCTGCGTAGGTATTGATACCTCCGAAAACCACGATTTTGAAGACGACTCCTACACCACAGTTTACTCACCAATTTATGAGATATACCACTGTGGTCAAATGCTCAGAATAAAGAATCCCGCATATTCAAGCATCTGTCATGTACAGCTTGGAGAACAAGTGGAATTATTTATTAACCCAAATAACCCAAATGAATTCTTAAACGCCAAAGGTAACGTTGGAATTCATGGGGCGTTAATTTTAATGGGTGTATTACTTATATTTACAGGAACAGTATTGATTCCTGTGTATTTATAAAGTATTAAAACCTAATATAATTAGCTAAATATTTAGAAAGCAAAAGATTCGTAAGCTCTCAAAATAGAGTTTACGAATCTTTATTTTTTTTATTAATTGTAAGCTTTACTGCAAATATATCTCCCTCAAGCTCCGCCTTAATAGTTCCACCCATCTTCTCTGTAAATTCCTTGGCTATGGCAAGACCTAGTCCTGTGGACTTCTCGCTTCTTGCCTTGTCTGCCTTATAGAACCTGTCAAATATTTGTGTTACATCAATATTCTCCGGGTGAGCCACCTTATTTTTACATATAAAAGATAGTTTATCCCCATCCACACCATAGCTTATTTCAAGCTGTCCAACACCGTGAACCACTGCATTTTTCACTATGTTGGATATAACTCTTTTCATAGCCACATCATTAGCCATAACCATGTGTTTCTTCTCATCTATATCAAGCTTAGGTTCAATCTTGGCCTGCTTAAAGCTCTCGTAAAAAGAAAAGATTGTGTCTAAAACCAGCTTAGTCATATCACATTCCTCCAGTTCAAGCTTATAGTCCTGATTCTGAAGCTTTGTATAGGTAAAAAGCTCATCAAGCAGGTCCGACAGATTGTCCATACGTTCACTCATAACTCCCGCATACTGAAGCTTTTTATCCGCATCCTCCTCAGACATAAGCAGTTCAAAATAACCCTTGAGAGAGGTCAGCGGCGTCCTTATATCATGAGATACCGAAGTCAAAGTTTCCTTAAGACGCCTGTCCTTATTAATAAGCTCTACCGATTCCTTGTTATGCTTATCACTCATCTCATTAAGTAGCTGGGCAAGCTCCACCAGTTCCTTTTCGGTAAGATCAGTTCTAACTCTGTGATTAGTTATATCCTCGCTAACAAACTGAATTTGGCGACAGATGCTTTTAATCTGTCGCCTGTATAATATGTATTTGATTGTGATAGTAAGAAGTGCTATGACAAGCACTACTATAATTCCTATTTCCATCCAATCATTCACTCCGTATCATTTAAGCTATATCCCTCTTTGCAAACCAAGTACAACCAATTACATTATAAACTATGATGGTAATAATTCCAACTAAAAGTGCATGGTTAACCACATCATTACCGGAATCAAGATTTACCCTAGTTAAGTTGTAATTGATAAGATAATCACTAATATCAAAATCTAATTTTGCTCTGACAAACAGTACAATAAATGATGAAAAACCTGTATTAGCCAACATTCCTATGGTAATACCCATGGTACTGCTCTTAGTTAAAGTTGTAACCATAACCACACCACTTAAGAATGCTATATGAAGCAAGATAATTACTAATATTTTCGGAAGAAATTCATCCATAACATCCACACCAAAGGTAAGGTCACCATTATAATGAACCATAAGGGCTATATATTCCGCAACCGCTATAACCACAAAGGTAAATAACATATATAAAATCATAGATATAAACTTTGAGAAGTAGATGCTTGCTCTAGATACAGACTTAGCTGCAATATTTTTCACAAAGCCACTGTTTTGCTCTCTGTTAAAGAAAAGTACAATTGCAATAGTCATAAATATAAGCAGTATACCACTGGATATATCCTCATAGAGGTAGGCAATATATGAGCTTACTGTACCATCGGGACGAATTGGCTGGTTTGAATATATACCAAAGTTCATAGCTATTTCCTGGCCAGCCTCATAGCCTGCGTTATAGGCGTCACTTTTCTTTTCGCTATCCTCATCATAGCCTTCCTTTTCTGTAATAGTAACTCCTATATTAACCTCAGCATCCTCATCTGCATCCTCATCTGCATTCTCCTTAGCCATAGCTTCGGCCTCTGCGTCATTCCAGCCAGCCTCCATAGCTTGAGCCATGCCTTCATAATCCTCATAGGTTCCTGCAGCCATATCATCAGCAGTAAAACTAATTGTGGATATGGAGAACACTGCAAAAAGACAAATTATTATAACCAACACATACATACAAGTCATATGTCTCACTCTGTAATTATTCATTCTAATAAGATTAAGCATTCTCCTCACCTCCTACTAACTCTAAGAAATAATTCTCTAATCTCTCCTTCACTACATTTAATAAACTAACCATAACATTCGCATTGGCCAAAGCCTTGTTTATAGCTCCCAAGTTATCTACCTGCTCATAGATGTAAATTGTGTCATTGCCCACTACCTTGTAATCACTAATTCCCATACCGTCAAGCACTGGACATGCCTTTGATGTGTCATCGCACTTAAGCTCTATGTAGTCGCTACACTTGGAAGAAAGCTCCTCCTTACTAAGCTCCTGAATAAGCTTACCCTTGTTAATTATGCCAAATGTATCTGCTATCTTATAAAGCTCCTCTAGGATATGGCTTGATATCATAATGGTCATATTCTGCTCGTCGCGAAGCTTAAGAAGAATATCTCTAACCTCAGCAATACCCTGAGGGTCAAGTCCGTTAATTGGCTCATCCAGGATAAGAAGGTCCGGTCCCCCAACTAGCGCCATAGCTATTCCAAGTCTCTGTTTCATACCAAGAGAGTACTTCTTAACCTTCTTCTTGGCCGCATTCTCAAGACCTACCATAGCAAGCAGCTCCTCTATGTAACCATCCTTATGAATACCAAGAGCAAGGCACTTGCACTTAAGATTCTGGTATCCGGAAAACTGTGGATAAAGTCCTGGGTCCTCAATAAGATTACCAATTCTCTCAGTTTGACTTTTTACAGCCTCTCCTGTCTTACCAAATAGACTAATCTCTCCCGCTGTTGGTGCTGCAAGTCCTGTAAGCATCTTCATAAATGTCGTTTTACCTGCACCATTTCTTCCTATAAAGCCATAAATCTCTCCACGCTTTATATGAAGACTAACATTGTCTACCGCTGTGTGCTTACCATATACCTTGGTAAGGCCCTTTGTACTAACTACATATTCCATAGCTATCATTTCTCCTTTTGAAAAATCCAAAAAATATCAGCGTCGGTTTTCCCTTCGCTGATATTATAATACAACCTATTGTTTAATTGAAAGTCAAGAAAGTTTAAAGAATCTTTAAAGATATATTTAAAGAATAATCTAAAGTTTAAAGCCTAATCCCCAAACTGTTTCTATATACTCATTCTCAGTATACTTCTTCATCTTCTGTCTGATGTTACTTATATGTACATATATGGTCTTATCCTCACCCATATAGTAATCATCCCAGGCATATTCGTATATCTCATTCTTAGAGAAAACCTTTCCTGGATTCTTTAGGAACAGTTCCATAATCTTATATTCCTGCGCTGTTAAGGATACTTGATTTCCATTTACATCTAGGGATTTGCCATTTAAGTCTAAGCTTAGTTCTTTGTAATCAAGGGTTTGTTTTACAGCATTTCCTGTTATAGAACCATCTGCACCATTGCCACCTGCATTCACACCGTCAACACTGCCTGCTGCCATAACACTATTCATTCTAAGCTGTACCTGAACTCTGGCAAGTAGCTCCTTAATCTCAAATGGCTTGGTCATATAATCATTTGCACCTAATGTAAGTAGCTCAACCTTGGTATCTAGCTCATCCTTTGCAGATAATACTATAAAAGGAATGTTTTTCTTCTCCCTAGTTCTTTTCAAAACCTCATTGCCCTCTATACCAGGTAGCATAAGATCAAGGATTACCAGGTCATAATCCTCATGTTCTAATCTCAACAAACCTTCTGTGCCGGAATATGCGCTTACGCACTCGTATCCTTCTTTGCTAAGAGCTACATTAATCATGCCGTTTATATCATTGTCATCTTCTACTATAAGAATCTTACTCATTTGTTATCTCCTAAATAGATTTATTCACAAAAACAATATACTATATTTTATAATTTCACAAATCACTATTTTTTGCAATACCGATTTATAAACAATAGCTTTTTTTGCAATTATCATACACCAGTCAATGATTTTGTACAAAGCAAAAAGACGAAACAGTCACCGACTGTCCCGCCTTTTTGCTCTAAGATCTAAACCTTAGCTCTTCTTAATTGCTCTACCAACTGCGATAAGTGCGCAAGCACCAAGAACACCGCTGATAAGTCCGCCAAGAATTCCTCCCAATGAGAGAATAGGTCCTAAAATTGCATTAACGATTGCACCACCGACAACACCTAAAAGGATGTTAACGATAACACCAAAGTTTGAACCCATAATCTTGCCTGCAAGCCATCCAGCAATACCACCACAGATGATAGTAACTATCCATCCTAACATAATAGTCCTCCTACAAAGTGTAATTTCATATATCTATTTCGACACAAATAATAAAATTGTTTATACCACTTTATGGAAAAGTTTATTATTAAATTAGATTTATTTTTAAACTTTACTCCGCATTCCTGATTCCCTCAGTAATATCCATCTTGCCCATAGATACCACTGTTATCATAGACATAAGCACCATAATTGCTGTTACGGCAACGCCTGTTACAAGATATCCACCTATACTATACACCATAGGCGCTTCGGACATATATAAAATTCCTATAAGCATAATTCTTACGAACAACACCCCAAGTATTGTACCTATAATCCATGCGAAGAAGCCCATTATGACCTTTTCTAAGATAAGCATCTTATTAAGCTTCTTCTTGCTCATACCTACAGCTCTTAAGATTGAAACCTCCTGGCGTCTTACCTGCTGCTCGTTTATCATATTATTAAGGACACTTATAATTCCCATAAGAAGAAGGAATCCAGCTATGCAAGCCACTATAACCTTCATAGAACCCATCTGTGCATCAAGCCACATAGCCTCGCTCATAAATTCATAATTTGTCTGCTTTGCCTCCACATATATGGCATTCTCAAGAGCTGCCATATCAGTTATCTCGAAGGATTTGTCAGTTTTAATTAAAAATCCACCAAACAGAGTACTGGCATCAATGCCAAACTCGTTTACCACGTAGTCATAGGACATGATTAAATCTCCTGTACCTCCATAGATAAGAGTCTGACTACACATTCCCTTAATCTCAACCTGTATATAATCTTTATCTGTGACTTCCTTTCTTAACTCATTATAACTTCTTTTATCCTCTACAAATTTAGGATTAATTATATCCACCTTATCTCCAATCTTTGCTTCATAAAGTGGTACAGTTTTATCTTCTTCTGTAAGGCCATCATAATAAGTATAATCGCTACATATAATAGCTCCGCCCTCTTTTAACTCCATAGCTGAAACACCATCTAACATATACTTATCCAGCTTTTCTAACTGCTCATCAGTATAAAGGAATACAGTCATAAGGTCTTCTGATTGACCCCATCCTGATACCTCCATACCATGCTTAGCCTCATCAGTAAACTTTATTATTGCCTCACCATCCGCACTAAAGGTCATGTAATTATAGTTTGGATCTGCTGCCTCTATAAATTCTTTACCAAAAAGTGTTTCCTGCCACTCATCTATAGTCTGTTGCTCATCCACCGATGCACTTCTTGTCCAATAATCATATACAAGCTCGATGTCAGAACCACCTACTCCAAAGCCAATCATCTCTGCGATATTTGCACCTGCTGTAAGAAGTGCTGTTACAAGTAACACACTAACTGCAAAGGTTGCCACACCATTCCAAAATCCCTTACTGTTACGTCTAATATTCTTGTAGGCATACTCACCCTCTACGCCAAATATTCTAAACAGCTTTCCGCCTCGTTTCTTATCCTTAGCATTATTAATAGCATAGTTACTTTTAATACCCTCAACTATAGGCACCTTCTTAAGTACACTAAGTGGCTCTATAATAGCCAGTGCAATAGTAAGATATAGGAACAGGAATCCAACTATAAATCCAGACAAGCTAAAATCAAAGTTAAAGCCATACACATGAACAACATTTTTTAGTACAAAGAATACTATCTCACTTAGCGCTACACCTATAACGAATGCTATTAACCCTTCAGTGTAAATCTCTCTCTTAAATATATTCTTAATCTTTTTGTCAGTGGCACCCATGGCCTTAAGTATGCTGAATTCTCTTACATTGTCGAAAAGGTTTGCTGTGAATAGACCTCTTACCATAACCATTGCTATATATCCCACAAAGAGCATAACCATAAGAAACATAGCAGCATATGAGGTTCCCGCAGAATTAGGATTCATATAAAAGGTTCCTATGAATTCATTGATGGAATATATATGATTCTTACTTACGTCCACTCCCACATCCTTAGCAAGGTGATAAGTAAGCTTATTCCAGTCCTCTCTTTTGTCGAACCTAATAAAGGCTGACATGTTCATATCATCAGTTCCAAGAGAGTAAAATATACTGTTATACACTTCAAGGTCATTGACACAGTCATAATCAATGATACCGGTCACAGTAAAGCTTTTGCCTGGTGTACTATTACCCTCCTCATCATATACCACTGTCTTAAGAACTGACCCCACCTTAATATCATCCTTAAACTTATGAAGGTTATCCTTTCTCACAAGTATCTCATCAGAGGATGTAGGAAGTGTTCCCTCAACCACCTTAAAATTAAAGGTTGTCTGATCCAAATTGTCAAAATAATATATGAAGTTCACGGAGTTTCCATAATAATCTTCAAAGGCTGTTTCTGTATCCACATAGGCAAAGTCAGCATTACGTACAGTAACGTAATTGCTTACCTTATCTCTTTGCTCCTTATTAAGCTCATACAACTCTATATGGTAGTTATTGTATGTCTCCTCTATCTCCTTACTATCATTCCAATAATTTAGCAACAGCGTAGACACGGTGTAAAGCAGCATTGTGGCAAGCACCATACTAAGTACAACCAGCACTGCACGCTTTTTTCTGTGCTTTATGTATTTATTTCCTAATTCCTTATAATTCTTCATATTATCTTCCTTTCCAACTTTTTCGGTTTATCCATATCAAAACCTATATCCGACATCTAATTACTCAGCGTTACCCGAGTCACTTACTATCTTGCCGTCAGATATTTCTATTACTCTGTCTGCTGCAGAAGCAACACTCATCTCATGAGTAATAAGTACTAAGGTCTGCTGATACTTCTTTGCTGAAGCCTTAAGAGTTTCCACAACCTCAAGACCATTCTTTCTGTCAAGGTTTCCTGTTGGCTCATCTGCAAATATAATGGCAGGCTTATTTGCCAAAGCTCTTGCAATAGACACTCTCTGCTGCTGACCACCACTAAGCTGATTAGGAAGATGCTTCTGTCTCTTAGTTAAACCAAGCATTTCAATTAAATCGTCTATATACTCCTTGTCCGGCTTCTTGCCATCAAGTAAAACCGGCATCTCAATATTTTCTCTAACTGTAAGTACGGGAATAAGATTATACTGCTGAAACACAAATCCTATCTTTCTTCTTCTGGTCATGGCCAAAGCCTCGTCATTAAACTTGGCAATGTTTTCTCCATCTATAAATATATCTCCACTGGTAGGCTTATCCAAGCATCCCAGAAGATGAAGCAGGGTTGACTTACCAGAGCCTGAAGCTCCAACAATAGCAACAAACTCTCCCTTTTCTATAGTTAAATCAATTTCATCAGTTGCCTTAACCTGCTTTTCTCCCTCTCCGTAATATTTACAAAGCTTGCTTGTTTTAATAATTTCCATATCTTTACCTAACCTTTCTACAATTAATAGTTTTATTCTCCTGTGAGCCAGCTACTTTCTATCCCACTATCTGACTCTATGGCTTCATAATACATTGTCAATCTTACAATCCCGTGAATATTTATCTTACATTTTTGTAAGAAAGTATTTTATATTAAACCATTTAAATCACGGTTAAAAACTGATAAAATATAATGTGATAGATAAACTACTTATTAATTCACAAATCACAGGAGCTTACTATGGATAAAATATTATTAGTTGAGGATGATATGCCCCTTGCTATGGCAACCGGCTTTGCCCTGGAAACTGAAGGATATCAGGTAGTACATATGGCAAACTTAAAGGATGCAAGGAACGAGCTTGAGCAAAACCAATTCTCTCTCATACTTTTAGATGTAAACCTTCCTGATGGGGATGGCTATACATTTTGCAAAACCATTAGAGATGAGGGGTTTACTCTTCCTATAATCTTTCTCACTGCATTGGATGAGGAGGTAAATGTAGTACAGGGTCTGGAAGTTGGCGCAGACGACTATGTGACAAAGCCTTTTCGCGTCAGAGAGCTTATATCCCGTATCAAGGCGAATATCAGAAGAAGTCAGGTAAATCAAACAGCTGGAGATATTATAATATTCGGGGCATTTCGCATAGATATGACCGGACATAAGGTTACAAAGGATGGGGAAGTAATTAATCTCACACCTAGCGAATTTAGACTTTTCACCACTCTGGTAAAAAACAAGAATCAAACCCTAACCAGAAGCACTTTACTAGAACAGCTATGGGATATAGACGGTGACTTCATAGACGACAACACACTATCTGTGTATGTAAAAAGACTTAGAGAAAAGCTGGGCAACGACAAGGACTACATATCAACCATAAGAGGTGTGGGTTATTCAATATCTGACAAATAAGGAAAGCTATGTTTAAGAACAAAGAGGTGCGCGACTTCACAATTAAATACTTATTAGTTATGGTGGTGTGTGGTATTGCATTATATCTGGGCATCTCACATTATGTAAACCAAATTGATTTGCTGTATCATCAGGAGATACTTAACTCAGAGGCTGACTATACTACCCTGACAGAAACCGGAAGAACTTCTTACTCACCGGCAGAATACAGTCAGGATATTAAAGGAAAAAAGCTGGAGTTTTTTATAATTAGCTATATTCTATATTTTATTCTGGGAGTAGCTTGTTATATATTAGGACTTAAGCTTTATAAGGTTCCAATAAAAGCCATATCAGACATTAAAGACAATGCGCAAAATGTACTAGAAGGTGTATATGAAACACCGGACTTTAGTCAGATGACGGAGGGTGATATCAGCCAGTTTTACACTATGTATACTAAGATGGTTACTACCATCAAGCAAAGCAAGGATAAGGAGCTTAAGGAGAAGGAATTTCTGCAGGATTTAATCGCAGACATTTCCCACCAGCTTAAAACTCCTCTTGCCACTCTTACCATATATCAAGACGTCCTATCCAATCCGGATATACCAGCTGCAAAAAGGCAGGAGATATTACATACCATGGGACAGCAGCTTTCACGTATGGAATGGCTTATACTGTCACTTCTAAAGCTGGCAAGACTTGAGTCAGGCTCCATAGAGTTTAACATTACCAAGCAAGCACTTCTTCCAACACTGCAGATGGCTGTTCAAAATGTATCTATGCTTAGTGATGCAAAGCATCAGACCATAACCCTTGATTGTAATGATTCTACGGTTATAGCTCACGATAGGGATTGGCTGGCTGAAGCACTGACAAACATACTTAAAAATGCAACCGAGTATGCCCCACCAGGCTCTACCATTGAGCTTACGGTGGAGACCAGCGCTGTAACCACTATGATACACGTTACTGACCACGGAAAGGGCATTGAAAAGGAGGATTTAACTAAGGTATTCAAACGCTTCTATCGAGCAAAATCAGATGTGAACGAAAACAGCATTGGCATCGGATTATCACTGTCCAAGGGTATAGTAGAAGGACAGGGTGGAGACATTACCGTATCCAGTGAGCCGGGTAGATACACCAGATTTACAATATGCTTTTACAATACACATAACTAAAAGGATGAATTATCCAACAGTGATAATTCATCCTTTTTTGAATCTTTTATTTTAACTCAAATCATATTAGTTTTTTCATTTCACAACCAGTTGTGTTTTTTTTACAACTAAGGAGCAGTTCTTCATATTTTTCCAGGTAAACCTCAGCTTTGTTATAAAATCCACTTGGTTGAATTCTGGAATATAATTCTTCTTATTATAAGCTTTAACATATACCCATCAAAGCATCCAGGTGGTATATATGGCAAAGCATACATTAAACGATTACGACAAATCCATTATAAATTTTTACATACGAGGAACCTTGTCAGATTTAAGCAAGACGTTTTTACTATTTCTAATCTTCTATTTTCTGAACCTTCACAAAGAATTACTATGTGGTGTGTTCTTCCTTATGCTGTTTCGAGTATTCAGCGGAGGTATACACTGTTCTACTTATTTTTCATGTTTTCTACTTAGCTTTGCCGTATTATCATCCGGTGTTTTTATGGGATTAAACATGTTTCTTTCTAAAGGCGGGATGATACCACTATGTATACTGTGTAGTATTATCATAATTTGTTTATCACCTGTTATGTCATCATCAAGACCAAAATTAACTTCAAAGGAATTAATTATCACTAAAATTAAATTAAGTATTATCCTTATGGGCTTCGCTCTAACGATAGTTTTCTTAGATACCAATTCCTACATAAATATAGGATTTTGGATATTAATCATACACACAGCCCAGCTTGCTGTGGCTTATGTAAGGAGGTGAAAGGTATGTTCTGGTCAATGATAACTCATCTGTTTGTACCAAGCTTCGGAGGTTTCCATAGTTTCTTATTCTTCGGAGAGCCTGAGTACCCAAACAAGAAATAAAAAAACAAAGGGAAATGGATTATGTTCCATTTCCCTTTTATATTTTCACTGATATCTGAAACCAGTTAATATTCTCGTTGATAGTATTCTCAGCCATCAATTCCCCCTCATATTTTTCTACAATTTTTCGAAGCGAACATAGACCTATCCCACGGTTTTCACCTTTCGTGCTATAACCATTATCAAACATTTTCTGTATTGTATTATAACTTTGATATTCACACGGATTTGACACCTGTATACTTATCTTATCAGCAATTCCCATTACATTAACTTTTATATTTCTAGAATTAATATACTGGCATTCTAAATGCTCTACGGCATTATTTATCATAATTCCCAGTGATTCTATAACTTCATTTATAAGCATCACATTACAATTGTCTCGCCATGATACATTAATATCCATATTTATACCTTTTTGTCTCGCTTCATTACATTGAGTATACAAATATCCAGCCAAAATAGAATTCTCACAATTAAGCAATAGCTTATCCAGATCATCTTTTTTACTCAGCTGTTCAATATACCTTCTTTGATTCTCCTTTACAGCATTCCACGTTTCATCTACATAGCTCATACTATAAATTGCGGATATCTGATTACTGTAATCATGCTGTTTTCTCCTCATTTCTTCCAACAGACCTTTGTATACTTCTCCGTATTGCTGACTTAATCTTGCTTCCAGATTTCTTTGCTCCATCTTATGCTTAATGTTCAAATCTCTAACAATATAAAACATGAATGTCACAAGGAAAATATAAAGAGTAATATACATATAACCATAAGTCTCATCATTCCTATTATAATCATACTTTATAAAGGACATAACTAAACACACATATAACAATGCAACTATCATCTTTTTATCAGGCTTAGTAATCACCCTGATTCCATTTTGCCTTACCATATAAATCAATACAGAAGTTATGATACTAAGCATACTTGCTACAATATACACCACTCTTAAACTCTCAATATTTTCTGATCCAAAATACCAATAGCTTAACTCCAAAAATATAAGCTGAACCATACCTAAGCACACCATACTTGACAGAAACTTTAATACTACGGCAAATACCTTGTCTTTGAATTTTATAATGCTCCATACAAATATACATACTGCAGGAAAAATATTTTCAATGAAGAAATTATTATTCAAATTAATATAAAAATAGTACACAACATATACTATTATAAAACCGATCTCACTTCTTGAAGTCTGAAATTTCCTATCGTTCCATATATATAGCCATAGCATTACAGAAATCGCCTCAGTGGTTAACATTATAAATTCCGTCATTAAATTCATAAACTCCGCCACGTCACACCTCTTTCACCAAAGCTTCTCTTAACTGTCTTTTCATGGTACTGCTAATTTCTACCGGTTCATCCACACCGATGATTTTTAGATATCTGTTGTTGAAATCAACATATTGAATATAATCTCTACTCACAATAACTCCCCTGCTACATCTCACAAAATTCTCATGCCCAAGTTCCTCAAGTATACTGTCCACAGAACGATATGGCAGTTTTAGCTCATCTCTAGTTGTATAAATACATACTTCTTTTCTACTAACTTGCACATATGTTATCTCACTACATACTACAGAATACATCACTCCACCTTTTTTAAAATAACAAATCCTTTTATCATCTTTTGGAGCAGGAAAATCTATTACCTTCTTAACAACTTTAATAACCTCTGACGAATCATAAGGCTTCTCAATATAATCATAACAATGCAGCTCCTTATACGCCACCAGCTTAGGGTCCTCAAGCGATGTTATTACAATTATAGGAGCAAATTCATACCTTTTACTATCTCTGAGCATCTCTATAAATTTGATTCCTGACAAATCATAAGCAACACCTGTATCTAAAACCAAATCTACAATAAACAGCTGATATACACGCAAAGAAAGCATATAACAGGCCTCAGCCATATTATATGCTTTGAATACTCTTACCTTATCTATATCTGACAATATCACCTCTAGGGCATCCGCATGTATTGGATTATCCTCAACTATCAGTATGTTTTTCACTATTATTTTCTCCGTTAAACAACTTATTTATCAAATCAGATATCTGCTCCGACTTCATCTCTTTTCCCATTTTTTTATAATTTAAAATATCCTGGTATAGGGTTAAAAATAACTGTAATTTGAACTCTATAGTTGTATTCTTAATTACAGAAATAATATCTTCATCATCATACTGTTTCCCAAACAGCACAAAATCAGATGGAACTTTTAAACCATGGATGCCTCTTACAACATCCAAATTGATAGCCATCTCTCCTCGTTCTATTTTAACATATGTAGAATACGGAACCCCTATCTCCTCTGAAAACTCATTCTGAGTCATACCTAATTCTTCCCGGATATCTTTAAGGCGATTTGATATATCAGCTATATCCTTTGGTTCCCATTTATCTATCTCTTTTCCCATATAATCACCCTAACTAAATTATGCATAAATTATACTTATTTTGTCGCCAAAATAAAATATACGGTACGGACACCAACTGTCCGCGTAGGGACAGTTTTTGTCTTTTACTTTACATAATCCTCTGCCACACTACCACTTTACCTCAACAAATTAAAATAAATGAATTTCGACACATTTTTTTCTTGCAACCGACTTACCATATATGTATAATATGAATGTGTTTTTTACGATAGCACCCAAAATGAGTGCTACCTACACGTATTCTAAATAGAAGGTGAAGGTGTATATACCATGGAAAGAAAAGTTGGTACTGTATCAAGAGGTATACGTGGTCCTATTATTAGACAGGGCGATGACTTAAGAGAAATCACTGTAACAAGTGTATTAGAGGCAGCTGAAAGCGAGAGCTTCTCACTTAGAGACAGAGATGTAATCGCAGTTACAGAGTCTATCGTTGCAAGAGCTCAGGGCAACTATGCTTCAGTTAACGACATTGCAGCTGATGTAAAGGCTAAGCTAGGTGGAGAGACTATCGGTGTTATCTTCCCTATCCTTTCCCGTAACCGTTTTGCAATATGCTTAAAGGGTATTGCAATGGGCGCTAAGAAGGTTGTTCTTATGTTAAGCTACCCAAGTGATGAGGTAGGTAACGCACTCCTTACTTACGACCAGTTAGACGAGGCAGGAATCAATCCTTACACAGATGTTTTAACACTTGAGAGATATCGTGAATTATTCGGTGAGAATAAGCATGAGTTTACAGGTGTTGATTATGTTCAGTACTATTCAGATATTATTACAGAGGCTGGTGCTGAGGTAGAGGTTATCTTTGCTAACAACGCTAAGGCTATCCTTGATTATGCAGATTGCATTATTAACTGTGATATTCATACAAGAGTAAGAACTAAGAGACTTCTTAGAGAAGGCGGAGCTAAGGTTGTATGTGGTCTTGACGACATCTTAACTGCTTCAGTTAATGGAAGTGGCTACAACACTAAGTACGGCTTACTTGGTTCTAATAAGTCAACTGAGGACCAGATTAAGCTCTTCCCAAGAGAGTGTCAGGATTTAGTTGAAGGAATTCAGGCTGACATCCTCGATAAGACAGGTAAGCACGTAGAGGTTATGGTTTACGGCGATGGCGCATTCAAGGATCCTCAGGGTAAGATTTGGGAGCTTGCAGACCCAGTTGTATCTCCAGCATTTACAAGTGGTCTTATCGGAACTCCTAACGAGCTTAAGCTTAAGTACTTAGCTGACAATGATTTCGCAAACCTTAGCGGAGCAGAGCTTAAGGAGGCTATCTCTAAGAGTATCAAGGAGAAGGATTCTAACTTAGTTGGAAATATGGCTTCTCAGGGAACTACTCCAAGACAGCTTACAGACCTTATCGGTTCACTCTGCGACCTTACAAGTGGTTCAGGAGACAAGGGTACACCTATCATTCTTATACAGGGATATTTTGATAACTTTACGGACTAACGAGCCATGCACATAAAATAAAAGAAGCACGTACGCAAGTTCACTTGCAAGTACGTGCTTCTTTTATTTTATGTATATGGCGACAAAGCGAGCTAACTCATGCGTAGCATGAGTTAGATGCAGGCTCGTTAGTCCGTAAAGTTTCATCCACATCGCGACAAAGCGAGCTAACTCATGCGTAGCATGAGTTAGATGAAGGCTCGTTAGTCCTAATACTTCGACTTCTCCAACTTCTTCAACACAACCTCTCCCCTTGAGATTACCTGCTCCAAGGAATAGATAGGAATACTTCCATACTGATTCCCCACCTCAACTATAAGAAGCTTTGCATCAAAATCCACTCCTCTTAGCATCTCAGGTCTGGCTATAACATTGTACTCCTTATCTAATATATATCCGTGGCTGTAACCTCCTACATAGGTATATCCCTTATCATCCACACCGTAATACACATCCAGCTCATCCTCCACACCAACCATAGTTGCAAGAAGGGTCTTGTTAATTCTGTTGTATATTTCCACAGTTTTATCTGTGTAAGATATAAACACAACCTTCTTATCATCACTATATAGTACTGTGTTAACCAGATTTGCTTTTGCAGGATTTAAGGTTTGGGCTGTATCATCATCATAATCAGCTATACTACCTATTCCCTCAGAGTTAAATTCTCTTTCATAAAGAGTAATATCCTCACCCATACTTACTTCGTAATATGTGAGCTTGTTATCATTTAAGCCCTGAACTATATATCCAAGCTCTGTTTTGTCACATGCAACTACTGTATCATAGTTTTTCTCAAAATAATTATCATACACGATATAACTATCGCTATCCATACGATACTGTCCGTAATCAGAATTCTGTAAGAATATTTCAAAACTATTCTCACTCATTACACGGGTGCTTATAGCTGTGTTAGAAAAATCAATACGGCTGCGCTGCTCTCCTGTGTTTTTGTCAATCAAAAATGCTTCAAGTGAACCTACTGCAAGCAAGGCATCTCCATCCTCTTCAGCCAGGCATATCTCAGTTACGTAGGCCTCCACAGGAACATCCCATACAACTTCATTATTCACCATATCGTACTTAACCAATCTGTCCTCACTATTCATCTCATAGTTTGACACTGCATAATACATATAGCTATCTTCAAAGGCTATAGTGTTAACTCCATCGAAATTAATAGATATGACTGCCTCTTCCTTTCCGTAAAACAAATCATAGATATGAAGCCTACAATAATCTGTCATATCCTTGTTTTCAGATAGTATGTCGTCTATATCTTCCTTCCTTCTCTCTACGTAGCAAAGCTTTGACCAATCATCAATTTCAGTCATATACACATCGCCAGTAAAGGTATAGCCTTCGTTTGGCTGTAAGCTGCCCACATTTTCAATATCCGACCCCCCTGCTGTCAATATGCCAATGTTTGAATAGTCATGTATCACAGTATATATTCCAGATTTTTGCATACTTAGGCTACCACCAACATCAAGCTGTAAACGGCTTACCTCTTCATCATCCCAAATGTCATAATTAACCAACTGGTTATCATCGGTCACATATACTACACATTTTCCATTGCTATGGAAATCTATGGACTGCTGATCTGGGGAAATATTATACACATCGTTAGAAAAGAACTTAATCAGCTCACCTGTTTCTAACCCCCATATTCCAACATTGCCTAATGTATCCCTACATAATACCAGGTCTTTATCCGGCGAAAGAATATATTCCTCTATCTGTGCTGGCATTACTACCTGATACCTAGGCTTAATCATAGAAGCAGCGTCATATAAATGTATGCTCTCAGTCAATGCATACTGAGCTTCCGGAGTGTATGGCATAGGTATACCATCGTAATCTGTAAGCGCCGCTAAGGATAACTCTATAGCAGTCTCCCTATCACCTGCCTCGAGATATCTCAAAGACTCCTCAGCAAGATTCTCCGCCTGATTGTTAAGCAGCTGCTCATTCTGAGTAGCAAGAGTTTCAGACTGTGCTTCAATTTCTGCAGCCTGAGCCTGAATCTCAATAGACTGGGCCTCTATCTGTTCCTTCTGTTTGTTAATATGGTATGCCGCAATGGAGCTTGCCACACCTATACCTAAGCAAAGAACTGCTGCCGCTACAGTGGCGGTAATTATCCTTCTAAACTTTCTCTCTCTATGCCTTTGCCTTAGGTCATCAAAATCCACACCAAGCATAGGAGCAAGAAGTCTAAGAAGCTCCACATCCATAGCTTTAAGAATTTCCTTCTTAGTCTTACCTCTTACATCTGCTGCCAAAGGCTCTGCCGGCACTAATCTTGTACTCTCAGTTCCATCCGGATGAGGCACCTTCTCTTCCCTGTAAAGTATCTCCTCCGGAAATGATTCGTGAGGCTCACCCTCCGCAAGCACTGCAAATATCTTATCTCGCCCATGCATCTCGATAAAGGTCTCTATCTCCTTCTTACACCATATGGACTCCTTTAATCTTGGAGTGCATATTACTATAAGATATTCTGACTCACTTAAAGCCTTAATAATAGGGTCCTCAAGATTATTTGTGATAGGAAGCTCATCCTTATCTCTAAAAACCCTTTCTATCTTACTACGACTTGTTCTACCGTTACTTAACACCTTCTTGGATATCTTGTAGGACTCTAGCTTCCTATGAAGATTCTCAGCCACAAACTTGTCTAACTCCGCATGTCTGTAGCTTATAAAGGCGTCGTATTTATATCCATTTCCCATAGCTATTTCCTTTCATATCAGCAAGTATATAAATTCTCTACACCTCTGTGTAAGTCTTTCCAAATATCTCCTTCTCAACAACATACACGTCATGATAATCGTCTGTTCTAACTGCCAGATAATCCCCAGGCTTACCTAGCATATATTTCTCCTTGTCCCAGGCAGTAAATACCTTAACACCCTTTTCCAATGGTTTTGCAAATATCTTCACACTTCCACTTGGAACACAAACCTTTGCGTAATCTATAAGTCTTAAGGTTACACCGGTGCTTTTTACCTTTATGGTTGGAACATATTCTGTTGCAGTCATGGTATTGTAGGAATATTCCTCATCACTTAAGGAATATGAGCGTTTAAACTTTTCCAACCTGTTAGGATACACCTCTCCCTTTATACCAATCATTACAACTAAATCCTCTTCCACAGTAAGGTCAATATCACCCTCTAGGGTTCTAATCATAATAGGAGTTCCTATAGGAAGAATCTCCCAGGTATTTACATATCCGATAGGTAGCTTCTTCTTCTCATATCTCTTCATAGTACTTATATCTGCCTCGTAATCCTTAGCATATACTAAGTCAAAGCTATGGAAGTACTCATTCATCCTGTTATTAAAATACGCCTCTCCATGAATGCAGTCGTATCTTCTGGTAAATAGCTTCTTGCTGATAAATCCACCAGCCTTCTCATAATGTCCTCCACCTGAGCCTATGCCCTCGGTTAGGAAGGATGCCAGTTCTCCTGCATTTACTTCTTTTATGCAGCTTCTAACAGAGAATTTATAGCCGTCTAAAGTTTCATTGAAAACAACACAACAATTTATCTGATCTACCTGAAGAAGGAAATCACTGATAAGTCCTAAAATATTAGGGTCGCAAGGCTGAGATTTTATAACCGCAAATTCATGTTCCTCATTTAAGCTGTAGCGAAGCATGGCAACACCTGCAATCTCCAGCTCATTTAAGGTAATATTTGAATTCTTGAACAAGTTGATAAAGCCATTGTCAAATTCTACACCATCTCTTAAATCCTTATCCAAAGGATTATTAAGCTCTGCAAACTGGTTAGTATCTGTAAATAACCCATAATAAAGCGCTGTTCCAAGACCATTGTCGTCTGTAATCTTGTAGTCCTCATCCTTAAGAAGCTTCCAAACTAAAGTTGAACAGCTTCCAAGTCCCGGGTAAATGTATGTAAGCTCACCACCCTCAATTTCTACCTGGTGATGATCTATGGTAGATACCTCATCTGCATTAAGCTTTGTTACATTTCCAGCTCCATACTGGCAGTCTGTGGTTATAAGAAGTCCACTAACCTTTAGATTTTCCTCATTAGAAGGGTCAATATATTCTATAGGAATATTCAGCTTTTCTATCATAAGTCTTAGATTTGACTTGGTTATCTGATTTGGGCCACTATAAACCAGCCTAACATCCTTACCTAAATCTTTAAAATAACAATATAATCCATAGCCAGAGCCGATGGCATCAGCATCAGGGTTATTATGACACTGTATAGTTATGGGATTAAATCCCTCTAAATCCTTTAATCTCACCTGTTTTTACCTCCGAATATCACCAGGGGGTACACCCCAAATCACAGTTTTAAAACCACATATTGTTATAATATCAAATACGTTTGAAATTGTCTATTTTATGGGGAATTTTCTCAATAAGAACACTATTAGCTGTGCGATGTCACTTTTCTGGCCGGCCTGTTATGTGAAGCTAAAAAATACAGGACAAGGGAATCGATATACTTTCTTGGCCGGCCTGCCTAGGGTCGGTCCACGCTGACACTAAAACGGTCAGCTTAGTCCCGACCACTGTCGCGGCCGGAAGGAAAGTGGTTGGATTCCCTTGTCCTATTATACTTTTATCTCTACCTTGAAAATTCCTTCTTCACAGCTAAGCTTTAATCTATAGCCGTGGAGTTCAACTATATTTTTAACTATTGCAAGGCCTACTCCTGTTCCCTGCTTATTGCTTCTTGAATTGTCTCCCTTTACAAATGGCTTCCATAGATTTTCAGCATCCTTACCAATATCCTGGGAACTAACATTTGATACGGATATTAAACCTTTACCCTTGTTTTTCTCAAGGCTTACTTCAATGGTAGTCTTCTCCTTGCTGTACTTAATTGCATTGCCTATTACGTTATCCATAGCCTGATGAATAAGTATCTTATCCGCCTTTATTTTAAGTGTTCCCTCTACCTTAAGTTCCAGGGACTTCTCCTTTAAGGTATCCCTATAGCGGTCAGCTAGCTCTGCAACTAAATCTTCTACATTTAACTCTACCTTATTAAGCTTTAAGGCTCCTGTCTCCACCTTAGAAAGCTCTAATACATTTGCGATTATGTCGTTCATATAGGTGACATTTTCCAATATAGAATCGGCGTAATACTCCTTCTTGTCTGTGTTAATGTTTTCCTTAAGGTTTTCTGCGTAGCCTGATATGGACATCAGTGGACTCTTTAAGTCATGTGCCATAGTATTGGTCATGGTTATTCGATAGTCTTCCATGTCATAAGCTGACTTAAGCTTAAGGTACTTTGTACGAGCGAAAAGTGCTGCAAATGCCAGCACAACTATGTATATTATTATATATGCAATAATAATTTGTTTCCAGACTAACTCCAATAGGTTTATGGAAAACATCTTACATATCACTATTCTACTACCATCTGGTAGGAATACCATTGAGCTAGACTGTGTCTCCATATCCCATAGGCCTTTGTAGGCAGTAAACTGATATCTTCCATCTTTTAAGCTCTGTATATATTCCTGCATAGTTTTATACAGGTAGGAATCCTTTGGATTTCCCGAAACCATAGAAACCATTATATCTACATTCTCATCGTTTTGGATATGCGTATATCCTGTGGTATCCTCAGGTGTAAAATCATATTCTGTAACCACCTTCTTACCCTTTTTATACTCTGTCAGCTTTACTTTTCCCAAGGCAAACTTTCTATCCTTAATGTACATGTCAACTATCTCATCCTCAGGTTCCTTACCCATTTCAGCAAACATATATCCATTTTGAACATACATATAAAGCTCTCTGTACTTATCCGGCACTTCCCCTTCCATCTCATAGTACAAATACTTTTCGTCTAGATTATCTTTACCTTTTATAACTGCAATTCCAGTTTCTCCGCCATCCCAAATGGGCTCTAATGTGTCACCATCCAAAAGGGCAGTAGCCATATAATCATTAGAATAAAATCTCATCTTTAATCTGGTATAATATTCTTCCATATCCTTAGGATTATCCATAGCAAAGCCCTGTTTTAGCATACCATCATA
>JAFTPO010000063.1 GCA_017463225.1 Lachnospiraceae bacterium
ACAATGAAAAAAGAATTAAAGAAAAACTTGGCTGGATGAGTCCTGTTGAATACAGGCAATCAGCCTTGGCTGCATAAAAATAGCGTAGCAGCCATTAAAACTGCTACGCTTAAGAAGTCTAACTTTTTGGGGTCACCTCAATTCCTTGGAGGGGTTTTATTTGTTGTAAATAAAAATCCAGCAATTTGATAAACTTATATAAAAGATATATATAAGGAGATGATTATTATGACATACGGATATATTCGTGTATCATCAGTAGACCAGAACGAGGACAGGCAGTTGATTGCCTTGAGAGAGGTGGGAGTGTTTGGAGAAAATATCTATTTGGATAAGATTTCAGGAAAAGATTTTGAGAGACCTAGATATAAGGAGTTGGTGGATAAGCTACAGGAAGGTGATTTGCTGTACATAGTTAGTATTGATAGGTTGGGTAGGAATTACACCGATATTCAAAATCAATGGAAGATGCTTATACATGACAAAAAGATAGATATCTGCGTGTTGGACATGCCACTTTTGGATACTAGAAATAAGAAGGATTTGATGGGAACATTTGTGGCTGAGCTGGTGCTTCAAATATTGTCCTTCGTTGCGGAAAATGAAAGGGAGAACATCAGAAAACGTCAGGAGCAGGGCATAGCAGCAGCTAGAGAAAGAGGTGTGAGATTTGGAAGACCGGAGATAGAAATGCCCGAGAATTTTGGAGATATAATAAAGAGGTGGGAGAGTAGAGAGACACCTGTAGAGGAGATACTTAGGGAATGTGGTATGAGTAAAAGTACCTTTTATAGAAGAGTGAGAGAGTATAGCTTAAGTAAAAAATAAGTGCCAAAAGGTATACCTTTCGACACTCTTTGTATTACAAATGTATTCTACCAAATTTACATATACAATTCAAGAAAAACTGTTAAAAATTGACAAATCCAAGCAATTAAATTCCTTGTGGTTTAGTCGATTTTTTTATTTTTAAATTAGTTTATTTTTAAATCAGTCTCAAAAGGTCTAGAATCTATATTTTGTCAATATGTATACCTTTTGGAGTTACTAATTTGTTGCATGTTGTTAACTAGATGGATTTATTATGGAGAAGCTTATATGAGTGAACAGAAAAAATTAATAATTCAACCACAGAAGTATACCGGCGAGACTTCGGTTATCTCTATGAGAATGCCCAAGACTATGTTAGCTGACATAGACGACATAGCTGCTAAAACAGGCAGGACTCGTAATGAGATATTACTACTAAGTATGGAATTTGCTTTAGAGCATTTAATCATAGAAGACAAGGGGGAATAAGAGGATGGCAAAGTTTGCTATAGAATGTTCAAGCTGCGGAAAGTATGCGGAGGCAAGTACAGGATTTTTCGCAAGAAAGAAGATTGATTGTACCTGTGGAAATGTAATTAACGTGAAGACGGATAAGCTGATATCCAGACAATGTGCTCATTGTGGAAATCAGGTTGTTTTCGACCAATCCAAAGGAGCGGGTGCTAAGTGTCCTGTGTGTCATGAGAAAATAAATACTCTGGATCCAAGTCAAAAGGTTGAGGAATTCTCCTGTATACAGTGTGGTGTCAGACTTGCTACAGCTAGAAGCGCCTCACAGTATATATGTCCAGTCTGCGATTGTGTAAATGATGTTCAGGAACGTATGATGTCTGAGAAGATTAAGAAGGATGGCTTGGCCAGCATCATAAAGTATGAGGGAGATAATTCCACATTTATCTGGAAGCACCCTATAGAAGATTTTAACTACGGTTCACAGCTTATAGTTCATGAGAGTCAGGAGGCTATCTTTTTCAAGGATGGACAAGCGCTGGATTTGTTTGGTCCAGGAAGATATACATTAGAGACACAGCAGTTGCCACTTATAGAAAAGGCATATAAGCTACCAACTGATACTGAGGGAACCTTCCATTCAGAGGTGTACTTCATCAATAAAACAGTACAGATGGCAATTAAGTGGGGTACTCCAGAGAAGGTAAGATTTATCGACCCACTTACAGGTGTGCCACTTGAGCTTGGAGCATCTGGTGAGATGAATATTCAGGTAGCTAATTCCAGAAAGCTTCTTATAAAGCTGGTTGGAACTATGAATGGTATAGCATGGGAGGAAGGCCCGGGATTAACTAAGTCACTTCAGGCATCATTCCGTCCTCTTATATCAAATGCTGTAAAGACCAACCTTTCTTCGGTTATTAAGAACGAAGCTATAGACATATTAGAGATAGATGAAAAGCTTGACCTTATTTCCGATAGCTTGAGAGATAAGATACTCCCAGGCTTCGAGGAGTACGGTCTTACCATACCACAGTTCTATGTGACAAATGTGGTATTACCGGAGAATGACCCTAATTTCAAGAGAATTCGCGAGTTACATACTATCACTCTTCAGACTAGAATGATTCAGGCTGAGGCTACTGTAAAGACTGCACAGGCACAGAGTGAGACCCAGTACAGAACAGCTCAGGAACAGAGCAAGGCTGCTATAGAGGCGGCTCATAGAGAGGCTGAGTTACAGAGACAGCTTACAGAAACTGAGATAGCAAAGCGTGAGGCAGAGCGAAAGGTTATAGAGGCTCAGGCGGAAGCACAGGCACAGAGACTTGCAGGACTTACAGAGGCTGAAATTATGCGTGCTAAGGGCTACACAGAGAAGGATGTTATCCAGGCAGAGGTTCAGAAGGCATACGCAGAAGGTATCGGAAATATGGGACCAGCCATATCCTCAGGTGGTGGAAGTGGAATCATAGGAGATATGCTTGGACTTGGAGTGGGAATGGCCGCAGCAAGCGCTGTTGCACCACAGATAAATGGTATGATGCAGGGCTTTAATATGCCAAATATGCAGGCTCAGACACCTGTTGCTGGAATGTCTACTCCTATATCACCAGATGCTTGGGATTGTGCATGTGGTAACAAGGTAGTGGGAAACTTCTGTAACAACTGCGGAGCTAAGAAGCCACAGCCGGTGGCAAAGGATACGTGGAATTGTTCATGTGGACAGATGGGGATCGTAGGAAACTTTTGTAATAACTGTGGAGCTAAGAAACCTGAACCGGTATCGGCTACTTGGGATTGTTCATGTGGACAGACAGGGATAACAGGAAACTTTTGCAATAACTGTGGTAAGAAGCGAGGAGAGTAAAGATGGGAAAGAATGAAAAAAGAGGATATGCCATACTGGCAATATTGTTTGTTGTATTTAGTGTAATAGCATTTGCGGTTCCATTCACTAAGAATGCTGTGTTTGTATTAGCATACATATTTGGAGCTATCGCTATAGCATTTCAGATATATGTATTCAAATTATCTTTCTCTCATGGGGAAGATGCTAAGAGTAAATTCTACGGTATGCCTATAGCAAATATAGGACTGTATTACCTTAGTGTTCAGCTTGTAATAAGTCTTATAGAGATGGCTACTGCAAAGTTCTTGCCAACATGGGTTGCTGTGGTAGTGAATGTTATACCACTTGCACTTGCTTTAATCGGATGCATAACTGCAGAGGTTATGAGAGATGAAATCGAAAGACAGGATGTACAGCTAAAGAAGGACGTATCAAATATGCGTGCATTACAGTCTATGTCAGCTAGCTTTGTAGGAATGTGTTCGGATGATGATATGAAGAAACAACTTCAAAATCTGGCAGATGAGTTTAAATACAGTGACCCTGTATCATCTGAGGATACCAAGGAGTTAGAGAGCGAGCTTCAGCAGATGATGAAGGAGCTTCAGGGTGCAATTATAGATAGTGATATGGCTGCGGTGAAGACACTTTGTATGAAGGTGCTTGCAGGGCTTAATGAGAGGAATAGAGTTTGTAAGTTGGGGAAGTAGACAGTGAGATAAATTAAAATATGTGAGGTGATACATATTTATGACATTTTTACAAGAGGCACAAAAGAATCAATTAAATATAACGTTACGAGAATTAATGCCTAAAGGTGTTGAGTATATTACAGAAGATATAGATCCAGAACTGTATACAAAATTGGTGTTGTTAAATCCTACAAATTCTACTCATTTGGGCAAAAAATTCAATGATTATAAAAAATTGAATAATAAGACACTGGATAGTTTTGTTAATAGGTTGAAGAATGAATTAGATGTAAAGGAAGTGTATTTTTTCAAAACCTTTAATTCTAAGAAAAGAGATGTTTTAAATTTGTATAGTAAATTTAAAAACTCATCTAGCTATTGCTTGGCGTTGTACTGTTCAGATAATTTGAAAGATTCACTATATAAATCAATAAGGAATGCGTTAGCTCATGGAAATATAGGAAAATATAAAAATGGCTATTTTTTATATTCTGTTAGTAGCAATTCGAAAATTATGAATGAAATGGATAAAACAATTTCATTTTATTTGAGGGTAAAGAGTTTAGATAAGTTAAATGCTTATATAAATGTACTTAAGGAATATATATAAAATCAACTATCTAAAGCAAAAGGTAAGAAAAGTATACTAAAAAGTAGAATTGATGACATCACTTATATAATGTGATGTAGTAATAATTATTAAGGAGGAAATACGATGGCAATACTAAAGTGCAAAATGTGTGGTTGTGAGGTGGATATTATCGACACTTAAAATGTAAAAATCCAAGAACATTAGTAAAAGGTGGAGGAAGTGTAATATGGCATACAGAATAGATTGTGTGTAAATTGGATAATTTTAAAATGCTAGTAGGCTAAAAGGAGGAATTAATAATGAAGAGATTAATATGCGAGATGTGTGGAAGTGCAGATATGCTTAAGAAAGATGGAGTATTTGAATGTCAGAGTTGTGGCTGTAAGTATTCTTTAGAAGAAGCAAAAAAGATGATGATTGAAGGTACTGTAGAGGTTCAGGGTACTGTTAAGGTGGATAATTCGGAGATGTTGGATAATTATCGTGCATTAGCTGAAAATGCGTACGATGCGGGAAATTATCCAGAAGCAGAAAAGTATGTTAATAAAATGCTTGAGACTAACCCAAGATATTATAAGGGGTGGATAATGAAGGGAAAGGTAGCTGCTCAAACTATAGATAATTCAGGAAATCCGAAGACTAGTCAGTGTGTGGAGGATTGGTGTAGCGCATATAATTATGCGCCTGAAGAGGATAAAGAAGAAGTTTTAATGATGATTAATGATGATTACACAGAATTTGGTTTAACATCAATTGCTTTTTTTGCTGAGAGATACAACAAGTGTCCTAATTTAGCATCGCATGATGAGTATGCGGGTATGTTAAATGCATCCATTTCAACAGTGTTTGTTGATGCACCTGAAAGATTTAAGGAAAAAACAGGTCAAGAACTAAACATTGCTAAAGAAGAAAAATGGGGAGATTATTGCGCGAAGGTAGTAAGTGAAAATGCATATGAATTGGCTAAAAAAATTGATGCTAGTTATTATAAGATATATCTGACAGATTCGGTTAAGGCTAGAGAAATGCTAGATTCTTCGTTTGTAAGTGCTGTGTTAATTAAAGAACTTTTAGAGAAGGCAACTGTGAGTCCGGATATGACAATTTTCGCATGTAATAAAGTTGAGGCTATAAAAAAGTCGTACTATGATAATTTAGCGAAGATGAAATTTGAAGCTAAAACAATAGATGCATGTAAATATATGTATAATATTGCTATTCACGAGATCGATACATATAAAGAAAATGCTATGAAGAAGCTTAACGAGGAGAAAGAAAAGAAGATAGCTGAGCAAAAAAGAATAAATGAAGAATACTGGATTCAGCACAAAGAAGAGAAAGAGAGTATAGAGTCTGAAATTCGAGATATCAATGAAAAAAGTGAAATCATAAATAAAGAAATAAAAGATATTACAGAAGAGTGTAATAAGGATATAAGACAGATTGAAGCAAGTAAAGATGATGTTTCGTTTGTATGGAAAGATAGGGATGAATCAAAAAGGAAAATCCAGATGATGGAGCAAGAATTGAATAATTTAGGAGTGTTTAAAAATAAAGAGAAAAAATCTCTAAGCGAAAGGATTGAAGCAGAAAGAATAAGACACCATCAACTTGAAAGAAAATGCAAGGAGGAAGATGATAAAATCAATTTGCAAATTGCTAATAAAAGAGCAGAAATGAATTCGAAAGTTGTGGAAATGAGAAAAGAACTATCAAGCTTAGTGAGTAGAAAAAGAGAGTTGGAAATCGAATTAACTAAAGATAGAGAAATAAAGGAGAATAGAGTTAATTTAGAGGAAGTAAAAAACACAGAGATTCCTGATGATATGTCGTTGGAAGATTATATTAGTGAGAATTATGATAAATCGACGTTTGTACAGGCTATAGCGTTTTACAAAGAGAAGACAGGAGTTGGATTAAAAGAAGCAAAGGAAGCAGTTCAGGAAATACTTTCATAATTTATTATGATAACAAAGTAATAATGGAGGAAAGGGCATGACAGAGAAATTTCCTAAAGACTGTCCGGCAAGAGTAGTATCCACTCGAGCAAAGAGTATTTTTGTATATAACCTAGATGCAAAAAAATGGGAATGGCACGAACAAGCTGGTACTGATCATAGGACTGATATCATCATAGAGTTAGTAGAAGATGGTATGTACAAGAATAAAAAAATTGAAGGTCAAATAAAAGGAAGAACAATACTTAATTATTTGAAAGATGGTCGAATTTCTTTTGGATTAGATGTAAAGACTGTTATGTATGCATTGGGTGGATATAATCCGTTTGTATTATTTCTTGTAGACGTACAAAATGAAAGAGTGTATTATTTGCCGATTCAAGAATATTTTCTTGATAATCCACAAAAATTTGATGATTTAATTAACAATAAGGAATCGATTTCTGTACATATAAATCCATACAGTGTAATGAAAGTTGGTGATGATAGATTGTGCCAATTAGCAAAATATGTGTATATGGGTGGTCCTGGAAAATCATTAAGAAGAATAGTTGATGAAAATGAGCAAAAGGCTGTTTAAGTAGTAGGAGGAAACATATATGGCAATACTAAAGTGCAAAATGTGTGGCGGTGACATAGAACTGTCTGCAGATAAAACCTTTGGAACATGTGATTATTGTGGATGTACAAACACATTTCCTAAGATAGATGATGAGCAAAGAGCGGTAGCCTTTAACAGAGGTAATCACTTTAGAAGAATAGGAGAATTTGATAAGGCTCTTGCTGTATATGAAAGAATTGTTATGGAAGACAATACCGATGCCGAGGCGCATTGGTGTTGTGCTTTGTGTAGGTTTGGTATCGAGTATGTGGAGGACCCAACAACCTACGAGTGGGTTCCAACCTGCCACAGAGCTAGCTTTGACAGTATCTTAGAGGATGTGGATTATTTGGCAGCAGTAGAGTATTCGGATGGCGTTACTCAGAGACAGTACCAGAAGGAAGCTAACAAGATTGCTGAGATTCAGAGAGGAATACTTGCCACATCACAGAATGAGGAGCCATTTGATGTATTTATATGTTATAAGGAGTCTGATGAAAATGGTGATAGAACCGTAGACAGCACGTTGGCACAGGATATCTATTACCAGTTAAATGATAAGGGATACAGGACCTTTTTTGCCAGAATAACACTTGAGGATTTGGTTGGTGCGCAGTACGAACCATACATTTTTGCTGCATTAAATTCTGCTAAGGTGATGATTGTTGTTGGCACTAAGGCTGAGTACTTAAATGCTGTATGGGTGAAAAATGAGTGGAGTAGATATCTTGCACTTATGAAGAAAGACAAATCAAAGGTTATCCTTCCTTGCTTTAGAGATATGGACCCGTATGATATGCCGGAGGCACTTTCTGTGTTGCAGTCATATGATATGTCTAAGATAGGATTTATTCAGGATCTTCTTCGTGGTGTTGAGAAGATTGTGAGCAAGGATGCAGAAGGTGTAACAAAAAAGGTTGAGGTTGTGCATCAGGAAAGTGATGTTCGAGGTATCGCATTGATTAAGAGAGGATATATGGCTTTGGAAGATGAGGAATGGGAAAAGGCCGAGGGATATTTTGATGAAGCTCTTAATATTGATGCAGAAAATTACGAAGCTTACCTAGGAGTGTTCCTAGCAAAGAATAAGAAACTAAATTTGGATGAGATTATTGAAATGTTTATGTATAGTTTTAAAGATAAGAAGGCTTTTTCGAAGACTATACAAGAAAGTCCAAGAGTGAACGAGACTATAGAAAAATTCAGTATTCCAGATTGTTTTACGTCTTCAGACATAAAGAATTGTTTTGTTTATGATTTGTCATATCAATCTTATGTTGATGACACTAGAAAATATGAAGAAACTGCTAAATCATATTTGGCTAAAGACAAGACTTGGAAAAAAGCATTGCAGTTCTCACCAGAAGATAGAAAAATAGAACTTATTGAGGTTGAAAATAAGATTATTGCTCATATTGAAGAGCAAACAAGACTGGCTGAATTACACGAGACTGAAACAAAAGAAAGCAAGATTGCCGAATACAATGCTTTTGTGGATGAGAAGTGTCTCGAGGTAGAAGAAAAATATAGCAAGTTAATCGAAAAAAGAGCTGAAGAAAAAAGAAAGTTTGAAGAAATTAGATTATCAGATTATAAAAGCGCTTGTGAGATTATGGACAACGCAAAAAAGAGTGAAGAATACAGAGATGCTGCGGAAATATTTAGGGAATTAGGTGATTATGAAGATTGTAGGGCAAGGGCTGTAGAGTGTGAACAACAATATAATCGATTAGTAGAAGAGCAAAGAAGAAGAGAAGAACTTGCAGCGCAAGAAGAAAAAAGAATCTACCGTGAGAAAGTAAAAAAGAGAATCATTCTTGGGATATGTTTTGCTGCAGTTATAGTTGCGCTTGTATTGGTTATGACAAAGGTTATATTGCCAAATATGGAGAGAAAGAATACTTATGAAAAAGCAATTGAGAAGTATAATGCGCAAAGTTATGAAGAGGCAATCGAAATCTTTGAAGGTATAGGTGATTATAAAGATTCGAAAACGTATACGAAAATGTCAAAATATGAGCTGGCTAATATACTAAAGCAGGAAGAAAAGTATATTGAAGCTGCAAGATTATTTACAGAGCTTGGAGAATATGAGGATAGTGGTGAATTATTAAAAGAATGTAAACAAGCTATATCGGCAGCAGAAGAAGAACAAAAAAGATTGGAAGCTGAGGAGGCGGCAAGGGAAGCTGAAGAAGCGGCAAGAATAGAACGAGAAAATGCTATTGCTAATTTTAGTTATTATAATGAAACATATAACTATTTTATAGAACATAAGCAAGAGTATACAAAACTGTCTGGCTCGGAAATAGAAGATATTATAGTTGGAACATGGAATCGACAATATGCGTATGCGGGTACTATAGGTGCTTGTGTTTATGTGATTTATTCTGATGGAACGTGTAAAGAATTAAACACTAATTATGAGATGATTTCTAATTGGGAAATAACAGGTGATGTGTATCAACAAGGAGTAAAAACCTATTTTGATAAGTATGATGTTTATGATATAGGTGATGGATATTATATGTTATATGAAAATGGAACATCAGAACCTAAAATTTTGATGTGGAAATAGTATCAATTAATCGGAGGATTCATAATGGCAATACTAAAGTGCAAAATGTGTGGCGGTGAGCTGGACATCATAGATGATTCTAATGTAGTAGAGTGTGAGTATTGTGGCAGTAAGCAGACAATACCGGACGTGGATGATGAGAAAAAGTTGAGACTATATGACAGAGCTAACAAGCTTCGTATGGCTTGTGATTATGATAAATCAGCTGGCGTGTACGAGAGTATAGTTGCTGAATTTCCAGATGAGGCTGAGGCATACTGGGGACTAATTCTCTGTAAGTATGGTATAGAGTATGTGGATGACCCGGCTACTGGAAAGAAGATACCTACATGCCATCGTTCTTCCTTTGATAGTGTCATGGAAGACCCTAGTTTTGAGATGGTTATGGAGAATGCAGATTCTATCGCTATGGGTGTATATCATGCAGAGGCAAAGCAGATTGAAGAGATAAGAAGAAGGATTGTAGAAATCTCAAATACTGCTGAAGATTATGACATTTTTATATGCTACAAGGAAACTGCTGAGGACGGAGATAGAACAATTGATAGTGTAATAGCACAAGATGTGTATGATGCCTTGACCAGCAAAGGGTATAAGGTTTTCTTTGCGCGCGTTTCTCTAGAGGACAAGCTGGGCCAGGAGTATGAGCCATACATTTTCTCTGCTCTAAATTCTTCTGAGATTATGCTTGTGTTTGGAACAGAGTTTAACAACTTTAATGCTATATGGGTAAAAAATGAGTGGAGCAGGTTTCTTAAACTCATAGAGAGAAATTCCAAGAAATCACTTATTCCATGCTACAAGAATATCGATGCTTATGATATGCCAAAGGAATTCGCTAGACTTCAGGCACAGGATATGGGTAAAGTTGGCGCTGTGCAGGATTTGATTAGGGGCATCGAGAAACTAATAGGAACGAGAACTATACAGTCAGAAATTGAAGGGGAAATCAAAGAAAAAAAAGTAGATAATAGCGCTAAAAATAATGTTGCTGTGTTATTGCAAAGAGGAAATCTTGCTCTTGAAGATGAAGAATGGGATAACGCAAATAAGTTCTTTGAGGAAACATTAAATTATGATGCGAATTGTGCAGATGCATATCTTGGTAAGCTTATGAGTGATTTGAAAGTCAGTAAGCTAGAACAATTAAATGAACTAGAAAAATCCTTTAGTACTAATAAAAATTATAAAAAAGTTGAGAGATTTGGAGAGGAAAGTTTGGTTGATATTCTTAAAGAATATCTGAGGGCTATAGAAGGAAGAAACAATGAAAAACGCATGAATGATATATATAATGACGCTTTACGCAAAATAGAAAGCTATCAATATAGTGATGCATTAACTGCATTGGAAAGTATACGAGGATTTTTAGATGTAGAAAAATTGATACAGGAGATAACCACAATAATTGAATTTGAAAAGATGCAGTGTGAAGAAAGGGAACGTGCAAAGAGGGAATGTGAAAGAACAAAAGATGAATGGGAAAATAAGACTATTGTAAAAATCGTAGATGAAATAAAGAGTGGATATGACAATAGAAAAATGGAATCGTTACAACTATCTGTTGAGAAATTAAACAAAGAGAAGAAGGTGATTGCGGATAGATTAAAAAGTTATAATGATTACAAACAAAATGTACAAGATATAAAAAGGGAATATGAGGAATTAGTAAGAGAAAAATCTGGACTTGAAAGTCTTAATCAAAGTTTAACAATAGAAAAAGATGGTCTAGGTATATTTGCAATTAAGCGTAAGGCGGAGATTGATAATGAGTTACAAAGGATTCCAATTCAGCAGAAAAAAGTACAAGAAAAACTTGAAGAATTAGAGAAATTTCTTGAAACTAAATGCGAGAATGCCATAGATGATTTTATAGTAGAAAAAAATAAAAGAATGGAAGAGATAAAATCTGAATTGTTGACTGCAAATGAAATGCTACAGACATTAAATTCTAACGATTGTGGATATCAAAATGAAGAGGCGACGATAGAGAAATTTGTATGTGAAATAAATAGTTCTGGAGAGTTAGATGAACTTGTAAGAATTTATTATGAAACGCAATTTAATAATGTTAATAAGCATGATGTAATAAAGTTAGGCAGGTACCAAAATGAAGATATTGAGTGGATTGTCTTGGATAAGCAGGATGATAAATGCTTGTTGCTTGCAAAATATGCTGTGGAGATATTGCCTTTTGATTGCTATAGGGAAGATGAAAAATCCGAGTGGGGAAATTGTACATTAAGAAGATGGTTAAATGAGTATTTTTTTGATGTTGCTTTTGTAAATGCAGAAAAAAATGTCATTGAGACAACAGAACTGAATGATGAGAGTACAGATGACAAGTTGTTTTTATTTAACAAAAACGAAGCAGAACTATATGTTGAGGATAAAAATTTAATGTGTGAATTATCTTCGTATCTAAAAAAAAGGGCGGTATCGGATTCTTCGATAAATTTCAACGAAAATCCAAATTATGGATGGTGGTTGAGAGGCGGGTACAAAAATAAAGACTATGTGTTAGTATGTTGTGGCGATTTTGAGGAGGATAGATTTCTTTATAATGGATGTAAATCTGCATTAGTAAGACCTGCAATGTGGATTAACATAAATGATGCGGAGCAGATTGACAATTCAATAGGAACTGAAATTACAATCAATACAATAAAAAATAATCTAATTACAAAACTAAGAAATGATTATACAGAGGATTATTATCGTATAGAATTTGCAAGCACTGACAAATATAGCGTTGTGAAATTTGGTGAATATCAAAAAGAGGCGTTAAGATGGATTGTAATAGACAAAATTGATAATAAATGTTTATTGCTTAGTAAAGATATTATTGATTATAAATATCATATGTCAAAAGAAACTAAATGGAAATGTACCGATTTAAGAAAATGGTTGAATGAAGATTTTTATAATGTAGCTTTTTTAAAAGGAGAAAAAAAGTTTATTTCTACAACATTTAATACTGGTGAAATTAAAGAAGATAAAGTGTTTTTGCTGAGTAATGAGGAAGTTGAAAGGCTTCTTCCTGATAAATTGAAACGAAAATGCAATAATTCGCAGTGGTCAAATTATAGAAGAATTTGTCTATCATCTGATGAAAAAAAAGATTATTTCAGTTGGTGGCTTCGAACTGAAGTTAAAAATAATCTTCTTGGTGTTGATGATGAGGGAAGTACTTGGAATTATGGATTCAATCCGTCATATCATGATTATTGTGGAATACGTCCTAGTATATGGTTAGATATAAGTGGAATTAATATACAAGACAGCTACAATTCTAGTGACTTGGAGAATAATAAGGATACTAAAGACTATTATAAAAAGATGTTTAAAAAGTCCATGGTTGGATATGATATAAACTTTGGCGAATATCAAGATGAAGATATAGAGTGGGTAGTGTTAGACAAGACTGATACGAGTGTCTTTGTGATAAGCAAATATCTTATTGATGTGTTACCATTCCATAATGCAGGTGGAAAGGTGATATGGAAAGATTGCTCGTTAAGAAATTGGCTTAATGGTACATTTTATTCAACAGCCTTTTGTTTAGAAGAAAAAAAGATGATAAAAGTTACAGAAAACACAGGTACGTATCTTACAGAAAAATCAAATGACTATGTATTTATATTAAATGTTGATGAAACAAAAAAATACATGGAATCGGAAGAAATTCGCTCTTGTAGGTTGACATCATATGCTGTAGCTAAATTCCCAAATTATGGTGGAGTGTGTGAGTGGTGGCTTAGAGATGAAGGAGAAGCTAGAATTAACTGTTTAGATTATGTTGGTTATATTGTTGATTGTGATGGTACAGTATTTAATTCTCCTACTACACAAGTTGAATCAGACGTAACAGGTGTTCGTCCAGCAATGTGGATTGATTTTTCGTCTGTGTTATAGTTATAAGAGGGAAAATAATATTATCTAATGCAAACTCAAGATGGTACGCTACAAGCAATATATAAAAGAAAGTAGAATAAAATCTATTTTGGAGGATAGTAACCAATGATATATAATTTTGACAGAATTTATGATTCGATAAAAGGTAAGTATTTATTAAGCCATGAAGAGGAAAACAAATTTAACAGTATTACGCTACCTACATTTGAAAAAACAAGAGAGTTATTTTTGTTTTTTGATGATATCGACATAAATACAGTAAAATGCTTAAATGTTTGTCAAATGGAAAAAGAATATAAAAATGGTAATTATAGAGCACCGGATGGTATAGTCAGAAATTTTGAAGATTTTTTGGTTTGGAGTTGTACTTATGTGCTATATATGTTTTCGGACTGGGATAAAAACAAAATTAAAGAAGAATTAGAAAAAAGGATATAAAAATGACTGGTAGGAAAAAGTGAGTATCATTATATCCTTGTATTTCTTAAGACTGTTGAAAATACTAGGTTTTCGGAGTGTATTATTTTTAGCGTTCACAAAGGTTTTACAGAATGTCTCAAATCGCGACATTTGTTCAAATCTTTATTCTTTACTTTTAATTAGGTGTATGTATAATTATATCTAGGAAACACAAAAGATGAGGCAGATATGCCTGATCTGTACCACTGGGCACAGCTGTTTCGTGCCACCACCTGGGAGGAAATTTTGATGTTAGCTGAAAAGAATGAAAATATAAAGGAATGCATAGTTACACTTAAGGAGCTGACTGAGGATGAGAAGATTCAGCTGGAGTGCGAGGCCAGAGAGCGTAGCAGACTGGATTATTTGGCGGCTACCAGATATGGATATAAGCAGGGCCATGAGGAAGGACGTGCTGTAGAGCGTGAACAGGGAATATATAACCTTGTCTCCACCCTTAAGGATTTGAATATCCCGGATGCTGATATTATAGATAAACTGGTAGAGAAGTATGAACTGACTTCAGAGGAAGCTGCTAAGCATTTGGACAAGTTCTCTAAAATCTCATAGCAATCACAAGGTTTCAGCCTGTTTTTCAGGTTGGAACCTTTTTAGTTTACCATTTCCACAATTTCCCGCTTCATTTTTCTGTATATTTGCCATATTGCATAAATGCCTCATTTTGTATATTATTACAATTAGGGAGAAATCGGTTACACATGGGGCGTGTACGGATATAATTTTGTATGGAGGAGTTTGGGATGTATATTGCGACTACGGATAATATTGCAAATAGAGAGATTAAAGAAGTAATAGGCCTTGTTATGAGTACAGAGATAAGCTCTCTTAGGGTTATGCTGGCTGGTGAAGAGGCTGGTAAGGAGTATCTCTATGATGAGTGCTTGAGAAAGGCCAAGAGAAAGCTTGAGAACAACGCCACCAAACTAGGCGCAAATGCTGTTATAGGTGTTAAGACTAATATTACCACATCTACTGAGTTAGGACTTATGCTTACTCTTACAGGAACTGCTGTAAAGCTTGAGTTTTCTGAGGAGGAAAGAGTAGCTGAGGAGGCTAGAAAGGCCGAGAAGAAGAGACTCGAGGAAGAGGCTAGACGTGCTGAGCTTGCCAGAACAGCGGCGGAGGCCAGAGCACAGGCGAAGGCAGAGGCAGAGGCTAAGATAGCCGAGGAGATAAAGGCTGCAGCGGCAGCTAAGGTTGCGGCAGAGGCTAAGGCTGCTCAGGAGATAAAGGCTGCTAAGGAGGCTATGGAGCTGGCTAAGGCTAGAGCTGAGGAGGAGATTAAGCAGGCAGAGGCTACAAAGGCGGAGGCTCAGACCAGAGCTATGGCAGAGGCAAGAGCCATACTTGATTCTAAGGTTGCAGCAGAGAGAGCTACAGTTGAGGCTAAGGCAGCAAAGGATATGGCTGCAGAGGAGGCTAAGATTAAGGCCCTTGAGGCGGAGCTTGAGGCTGCCCTTGAGAAGGCTAATCAGGCATTGGCAGAGAGAGATCAGCTTTTAGTACAGGCGCTTAGCAAGATAGAGAGCTTAGAGAAGGCTAATCTGGAACTTCAAAAACAGTCAGAGCCGGAGATGGTAGCTGAAGAGGTTATAGAAGAGAATCTGGCTGGAATAGATGAGATTATGGACGCCAGAAAAAAGAAGGCAGATGAGATTAACGAGAATGATGTAAGAATCGTTGAGGCTATAAATGAGTTTGGTAAGCCGGTATCAGCTTCTAACATTCAGGAGAAGGTTTCTGATATGTCTATGATGGAGGTTCTCACCGCTTTAAATAAGTTGGTTGAGAAGGAAGTTGTTGTTAGAGACGAGGGTCTTTACACATTGCCGGATAGAGCAAAGTTTATATAGAAGAAAAGGGCTAGGCGGTGGAGTTGTTCTACCGCCTATTTCATATTTTAAAGGATGGTTGATATGAATATAAATGAAATTTTAATTTGCTATGACAATATGTTTGGTGTGAATTCTTTGGAGGAGATAGAGCAGTATCTGGTGGATAATATTGCCTCTGCCAGAGAATGTCAGGACAAGGCCTGTGAGTTTACTCTGTTAAGTGAGATTATCGGCTTTTGCAGAGACACAACTCAGAAGGACAAGGCTATAAGGTATTGTGATGAGCTGTTTGCTCTTATGAGAGATATGGGGATAGAGGATACCCTAGAGTACGCAACAGCCTGCCTTAATATTGCAAATGCTTATCGCGCCTTTGATATGCTGGCTGACAGTATGCTTCTGTATATTGAGGTATTAAAGATATACGACAGGCATTACAAAGGCACAGAGTTTGACTACGCATCACTTTATAATAATTGGAGTCTGTTATATCAGGAGATGGGAGAGCTGGCTCTTGCCATGGATATGCTGTATAAGGCTTTAAAGGTTGTTGATACCTATCCTGAGGCCCTCATACCACAGGCAACTACCAGAACCAATCTGGCGGTTACCTTAATTGGTTTGGGCGAGGATGATTTTTATGATGAAGCTATGGAGCATCTAAATAAAGCTATAGATATATTTGAGAAGGATGGGGGAGACAATTTTCACTATCCTGCAGCGCTGGTGGCCTTGGGAGATGCCTGCGTGTATAAGAAGGATTTTAATTCCGCTGCAAAGTGGTACAAGCTGGGTATGGAAAAGCTTGTTAAGCATGTGGGGAAGAATGATAACTATAAGAGAATTTTAGAGAAATATAATTATGCCGTAAAGCAGTGTGACAAGCAAGCATGGGTTAGCAATCTGGATAGATGCAGAGAATTTTATGTAAACCACGGGCGTCCTATGATAGCATCTAAGTTTTCGAGCTACGAGCAACGCATAGCAGTAGGTCTGGTGGGAGAGGGCTCTGACTGCTATGGCTTTGATGATTATATTTCTACAGACCATGATTATGAGCTGGGCTTTTGTATGTGGCTTACTGCTGAAGATCATAGGGCTATAGGTGATGAGCTACAGCAGGAGTATGAGAAGCTTCTTCGTGACCAGGGAGTGGTTCAGGAGGATTCATTAGCATATAACCCTAATCTGTCAGGCAGAAGAGGTGTATTTATCATAGATGAATTCTATGACAGAGTGCTAGGGATTAAGAATAGTGTAAACAATCTGGAGAATATATGGAACACTACCACTGGGGAGCGCTTTGCAGAAGCCACAAACGGACAGGTGTTTAGAGATGATTTAGGGGAGTTTACAAGGATAAGGGAAGTGCTGCTTGGATATTATCCGGAGACAATGTGGAAGCAAAAGCTTGTAAAGGAGCTTCACGATTATTCTCAGTATGCCCAGAGCAATTATCCAAGGATGATGGCAAGGGGTGACTATGCTACTGCAGCTATATGTAAGGCCAAGGCTATGGAAGCTGCCCTTGATGTAGTTTATCTCTTGAATAAGCATTTTGCACCTTATTACAAATGGAAGAGAAAGGGCGTAGAAAGCTGTCCTAAGTTAAATCAGTTAGGTAAGCTGGTGGATAGCCTTGCCTTAGTGCAGCAACAGTCTCATGCTTGGAACAATGTAAGCTATGATGCCACAAAGCCTAACTACCAGGATGATAATGTTAAGCTGTTTGATGACATAGCAGGACTTATATTGGATGAACTGAAGAATCAGAAGCTGGTAACAGGTGATGATTTGTTCTTGGAGTCTTATGTGGGACAGCTGTTAGGAGGAAGAAATATGAGTGGTGAGAATACAATTCAAAGGATAGTTGAATTAGAGTGGAAGATGTTTGATAAGGTGAAAAATGAGGGTGGTCGCGCTGATTGTCAGGATGACTGGAATACATTTTCCCTTATGAGAAAGAGTCAGTATATGGCATGGGATGAGGCTCTTTTGGAAAGCTATTTAAAGGACCTTGAGATAGCTGAGTCTAAGGGCTGGAATATGATTATGGAGAAGTATGCACGTATGATGAAGACTACAGCCCCAGACAGATATGAGGAGCTTGCTCCGGAGCTTCCCGTTATAACTGAGGATAGAATTGCCATACAGGAAAACATTATTGCCATACAGGTAGCTTGGATGGAAGAATTCGCGGAAAAGTATCCTAAGATGGCTGGCAATTCCAGAAGTATAAGAACAGCTACGGATAATCCTTATAATACATCCTACGAAACCTATTTAAGAGGTGAGCTTAGCACATATTCAGAGAGGACATTTGTGTTGTATGGAAGATTCATAGCAGCGATGTATAATAGTGGCAAAAACCTGGCATATGAGATAATGACTAATACTGCTAAGTCATATGGATATGACAGCGTAGAGGATGCAGAAAATAAGCTGTAAAATTATGCTGATTTTTCGACAAAAAATTCTTACCAAAATCGAAAAAAATAGTAGTAATATTGACAATTTTATTATATATTAGTAATCACGGTATCGCTTTAGCGCGACAAAGAGGAAAATAGTGCTAAAGCACCCCCGATCTAAAAAATTTTATTTTGGAGGGCATTTATAAAATGAACGAAACACTTATTGAATTTAAGAACGTAAAGAAGGTCTTTGATGACACGGTAGTTGTTGAGGATTTTAACCTTGAGGTCAAAAAGGGTGAATTTGTAACCTTACTTGGTCCATCGGGATGTGGTAAAACCACTATGCTTAGAATATTGGGCGGCTTTGAGTTGCCAACCTCAGGAAGTATTATGATGAATGGTGAAGATATAAGTATGCTTCCACCTAATCAGCGTCCTGTCAATACGGTGTTTCAGAAGTACGCTCTTTTTCCACATCTAAATGTATATGACAATATTGCATTTGGACTTAAGCTTAAGAAGCTATCTAAGAAGGAACAGGATGAGAAGGTTAAGAAGGCCTTAGAGCTTGTAGACCTTGAGGGTTTTGAGAAGAGAGCTATACATACGCTATCAGGTGGACAGCAGCAACGTATAGCAATTGCACGTGCAGTTGTTAATGAGCCAGATGTTTTACTTCTTGATGAGTCTCTTAGTGCACTTGATTACAAGATGCGTAAGGAGATGCAGGTTGAACTTAAAAACATGCATAAGAAGCTTGGTATAACATTTATATTTGTAACTCATGATCAGGAGGAGGCTCTTACCATGTCGGACAAAATTGTTGTTATGGCAGATGGTGAAATTCAGCAGATTGGTACTCCTGAGGAGATATATAATGAACCTAAGAATTTGTTTGTAGCTGACTTTATTGGTGAGAGTAACATATTCAAGGGTACAATGCTTGGTTACCACAAGGTTCGTTTCTGTGGTACGGAGTTTGATTGTGTAGATGACTATGCTAAGGATATGGTTATAGATGCTGTAATCCGTCCTGAGGATATAGTGATTACTGATGAAAGCAAGGGACAGTTTACAGGTGAGGTTATCTCCTGTGACTTTAAGGGAACATTTTATATAGTTGTAGTTCAGGCTGGTAAGAATGAGATAGAGATTCACAGTTTGAATAATTATGCTATCGGAACTAAGGTTGGCATGAGTATTGAGCCTGACAATATACACCTTATTCCATACGATACAAGCATCAACCACTATGAAGGTAAGGTTGTGGAGAGCAAGGTGGAAGACAAGATTCATGTGGAGTTTGAGGACTTCGAAGTGGATATCAATCCGTCAGTTCTTATTCCTGGTGCTGTTATGGAGGACTGGGAGGTTGTTGATGCTGAGGGTAACAGCATAGATCTTATGGGTACTAGAGTTGAGGCTTCATTTATCCCATCTGATGCGGATCTTACTGATGACGCAGAGCAGGGTCTTGTACAGGGTAATATTTTCTCATTTATCTATGTTGATGACCATTATAGATACACAGTTCGTACTAAATCTGAAGAGGACTACGTGGTAAATGATGAGGACCTTTGGAATCAGGAGGACTATGTTGGTGTAATTATCCCTATGGATAAGATAACTTATAAGATAATAGAGGGAGAAGCAGATGAAGAGTAATAATTTGAGAAAGCAGTTGGCTATACCATATGCTATCTTCTTACTACTTTTCGTGGTATTTCCTCTGCTGGTTGTAATATATTATGGATTTACAAATGGTGACGGACAGCCATCATTTGAGAACTTTATTAATTTCTTTAAGAATGGTAAGACTGTGGGAACCTTAATCTACAGCTTTGCCATAGCTATTATAACTACCATAGTGTGTTTGTTGTTAGCTTACCCTGTGGCACTTATTATAGCCAAGGGAGCATATAGCAAGAAGGCAAAATTCCTTATGATATTTGTGCTTCCTATGTGGATTAACTTTACCCTTCGTATAACAGCACTTAAGGAGGTGCTTACACTAATCGAAGGAAATTTGGCGTATCACCAGTTTTTGAATACCATTATATGTATGGTATATGACTTTTTACCATTTATGATGATGCCACTTTATAATTCCTTAACTAAGCTTGATGATGGACTTATTGAGGCGGCCCGTGACCTTGGGGCAGGCAAGAGACAGGTATTATTTAAGGTTATCTTACCTCTTTCTGTACCTGGTATTGTAAGTGGTGTAACTATGGTATTCCTTCCAAGTATGACTAACTATGTAGTGCTTGATATGATTTATAACAGCACATATATTATGGGAAGTCTTATAGGAAGCTACTTCAGCGCGTATGATTGGCACAATGGTTCCGTTATATCCATAGTGCTTCTGCTTATTATTCTGGCTATAACGTATTTGTCTAACAAATATACAGAGGATGATGGGACATCAGCCAGAGTGCGTTAGTTACTTTTGATTAGTGATATGATAGGAGATTAGGATGTTAAAGTTTATTCAGCATATATTTATATGGTTTGTATTGCTGTTTTTGTATGCACCAATCTTAATCCTTATGGTGTACAGCTTTACAGATTCAACCATGATAGGAACCATCAAAGGTTTTTCTATGCAAAATTACATAACCCTGTTTACTACACCGGAGTTAGTGGAGATGATTATCGGCACATTTACCTTGGCTATTGGTGTTGCAATATTATCCACAATTCTTGGAACTACAGGAGCCATCGGTGCATTTTACTCTAAGAGAAGAACCAGAGGAGTGCTAGAGATGGCTAATCAGATTCCTGTTATCAATGCAGATGTAGTGACAGGATTCTCTATGTGTATACTTATGATAGTATTTTTCAAGGTTAGAAAGGAGACATTCTTACCACTTGTAATCGGTCAGACTGCCCTTTGTACACCTTTCGTATATCTGTCAGTGCTTCCTAGATTAAAGCAGATGGATCATCAGCTTTACGAGGCAGCCCTAGACCTTGGATGTAATGCTTCTATGGCTCTTAGAAAGGTGGTTATACCTCAGATAGTGCCAGGCATCATCTCAGGCTTTATGACAGCTATAACTCTTTCTTTGGATGATTACTTCATCACAACCTATACGAAGCCGGCAACCTTTGATACCATAAGCACTTACGTTGTAAATGCTACAAAGGGAGCACAGACGGATATTAAGACGGCACTGTGGGCGCTGTCTACAGTGATATTTGTTCTGGTGGCGCTTTATGTTGTTGCGCAGAATGTGATAGCTAAGAAAGAGGAGAAGAAGAGTTGAGAAAGAATAGTAAGAAATTAATTACATATATCCTATGCCTTGTTATGCTTATGGGAAATATGCTTACTCTCACAGGCTGTAGCAGTGAGGGAGGCTCAGATGAGGATGTAATCGTTCTTCGTGTAAGCAACTGGGAAGAATACATTGACGAGGGCGACTGGGATCCTGAGGAGGAAACCATTGAACTTGAAAATGGTACAGTAATATGCCCAGAAACAGGTATAGTAGAGGATTTTGAAGCATGGTTTTATGAGACATACGGTAGAGAAGTTAGAGTTGAGTATTCAACCTTTGGTACCAATGAGGAGCTTTACAACCAGATGTCCATGGGCGATACCTATGATTTGGTTTGTCCATCAGAGTATATGATAATGAAGCTTATGACTGAGGATATGCTTATTCCTTACTCAGATGAGTTTTATGATACAAGCATAGAGACAAATTACTACGCAAAGGGCTTGTCGCCATATATTAGAAGCGTATATGATGAGCTTTCCATAGAGGGAGAGCCACTGTCAAAGTACGCTGCAGGCTATATGTGGGGAACTCTTGGTATAGTTTATAATCCTGAGGTTATAAGCGCCGAGGAAGCAGCACATTGGGATTTGCTTTTAAGTAAGAAGTATTCTAAGCAGGTTACCATAAAGGATAGTGTCAGAGATGCGTATTTTGCAGGTAACAGTATATATAACAAGGATTTGTTACTTTCTGAGGAGTTTGTGAATTCTGAGGATTATTATGTTCAGATGGAGCAGCTTCTAAATGCAACAGATAAGAAAACTGTAGATGCTACAGAGGACATACTATCTGATATTAAGGGAAATGTTTATTCCTTCGAGACCGACAGTGGTAAGGCTGATATGGTATCAGGTAAGGTGGTTGCCAACCAGCAGTGGTCAGGAGATGCAGTATATACCTTAGACCAGGCAGAGGAAGAGGGAGTAATCCTTTGTTATTCAGCACCTGAAGAAGCTACAAACCTTTGGTTTGATGGCTGGGTAATGTTAAAGGACGGAATAGGTGAGGACCCTGATAAGCAGATGGCTGCAGAGGCATTTGTAAACTTTGTGTCTATGCCTGAGAATGCTATTAGAAATATGTGGTACATCGGATATACCTCAGTTATAGCAGGTGGAGAGGATGATTCCATATTCCAGTATATAGAGTTTTTATATTCAGCTGACCCGGAGGAGGAAGCCCCGGAGGATTTAGTTGAGTATCCTGTTAGTCATTTCTTCACAGGTAAGCATGCATCAGAGCTTACAGATGAGGAAATCGCAGAATATACTCTCACAACCTGGGAGGAGCAAACCAGAAGACAGCTCTTCGCCCAGTACCCACCAGAAGAGGTTACAGATAGAAGTGTGGTTATGGCCTACTTCGACAAGGAAGGAAATGAGAGAATAAACCAGATGTGGTTAAACGTAAGATGCTTTGATGTTTATGAGTATCTGTGGGGAGAGTAGAATTATGGAATTTCGTATGCCATCCTACTACAACCAGTTTAAATGCATCGCCGACAAGTGTCCTGATACCTGCTGTGCAGGCTGGGCTATAGTTATAGATGATAAGACTATAGAGACTTATAAGGATATGACTGGCGAAGCTGGAGAGTATGTAAGAGATAAAGTTGATTTTGAAGAAGGTATTTACAAGAGGCATGGCGAACGCTGTGCCTTCTTAAATGATTGTAATCTCTGTGATTTGATTATTAATCAGGGAGAGGATAAGCTTTGCAAAACCTGCACCAGGTATCCTAGACATTTTGAGGAGTATGGTAATTTGGTTGAGGCTGCCCTTTCTATGAGCTGTCCTGTGGCAGCAGGTCTTATAATTGATAATCCTGACAGAGATAGATTCAAGTGTAGAGTTGATGAGACTAAGAATAAGGGTGAAAAGGTAGATAAGAAGCTACTGGATGTGCTTCTTAGAGTTAGAAAGCTTATATTTGCCATCACAGCAGATAGGACCAAGTCTATAGACCAGCGTATGAAGGAAATTCTTCTTCTTACTGAGAAGGTTCAGCCACGTATATTTGATTATGAGAAGCTGGGCGCTAAGAGGAGGCTTAGTGCATTCTCTAAGGGTATATTCCAAAAGCTTGATGAGATACTTGATAAGTGTCAGCATGACTTGAGCCAGAGAGCCTTAAGCCAGGATGATGGCAAGAATGGGAAGTCAAAGCTATCTAAGAAGAAAAAGAATAACTACATAGTTTTAAGGCAGTCAGAAGACCGATCCCAAGAGGATAACAATATGGGCTACCAGCTTATGAAAGAATACATAGATATGTTCCTAGGGTTGGAGAACATCAACGAGGATTGGCCTAAAACTATGGGAGAGATAATAAGTCTCCTATATCACAGACATATACCGGAAGAATACAAGAGCTTAAAGTCAGAATTTGTGTCTGCTATGAAAACTAGAGAATATGAGTATGAGCACATTTTAAACTACTTCATATACACCTATTTCTTAGGCGGAATATATGATTATAACATTCTTGGCATGGTGAAGCTTGCAGTTGTAAGCACCCTTATCATAAGAGAGATGGGTATGGCAAAGTGGCTTCAGAACGAAAAGGAGCTTAGGGTGGAGCATCAGCTAAAGTGTGCCTATTCTTACTCCAGACAGGTGGAGCATTCGGAGGACAACCAGCTTGCCTTTGAGGGAATTCTAACAGCTCATCCAAAGTTTGAGACAGAGAATATTATCTCAACACTAGAGCTATAATAAACACAAAAATAGACAAGGGAATCCCTTGTCTATTTTTATAACTTACATAATGTTGCGTTAAGCAAAGGTCAGCTTTTCCTTAATTACATTCATACGTCCCTTGTCTACCTTACACACCTGTCTGTCATAGGTGTATAAGCCATTGATTTCTCCCTCCACATCAGAAAGCTGTGTGTAAACACATCCACACACTCCCTTATTCATACCAGGGATAATCATTTTTTCGTACATTTCCTCAATCTTGCACATAAAGTCGCCCATGGTCTTACAGCTTCCATAGCCATATTCTTTGTTTCCGAAGAAGTGGTCAGAATCCATAAACTTATATCCGCCACACTCGGTAACAAATAAAGGTCTCTCCTTTGGCTTTAATGGCTTGTTAATAAAATATATGTGCTCACTGTCAAAGTCGCTGTTATTTTGATGGAACCAGCCTGAGGTGGAATCTACCAATCTGGATTTGTCCAGATCCTTCACCAGGTCGTACATCTCATCACTGTTGAATTGTCCCCAACCCTCGTTAAAGATGGTATATGCGATAATGGAAGGGTGGCTATACAGGTGTTTGATTGTGGCTTTAAGCTGCTTTTCAAATATTTGTCTTCTGCGATTCTCCTTAGGGAGCAAGACATCATCACGTTTTTTGAAGCCTGCTGTTGGCATAGCGGTATCTCTCATAAAAGAGTACTCACCACTATTAACCATATCCTGCATAACAAGGATTCCCAGCTTATCGCAGGCATAATAAAAGTATTCAGGCTCTATCTTTAAGTGTTTTCTAAGAAGGTTAAAACCTAACTCCTTCATGGCAAGTATATCTCTGTCATAGCCTTCTTCTGATTCAGGAATAAAAAGTCCGTCGTGGAAGTAACCTTGGTCAAGCACACCATGTAAGAAGATTTGCTCACCATTTAAACATACTCGGTTGATGCCCTTGATATTCTCGATGGTAATTGTTCTGAGACCAAAGTAGCTCTCTACCTCATCCTCGTTGCATCTAATGGTGCACTTGTAGAGATATGGATTGTCACAGGTCCAGTGAACCGGATGGTCGATTTTGATGGTTCCGTAGCTGCCGTTAATATGTTTTTCTAATACACTTCCGTCAGGCATCTGTATGTCTATCTGGAAATTATCTATCTTCTTGTTGGTCTTAACATCTATTCCCACAGAGTTTAAATCTACATCAAAGCTTAAATGCTGTATGAAGGTGTCTGTTACGTTTTCCAGCCATACATTTTGCCAGATACCGCTTACCGGGGTATACCACATTCCTGATGGATTGTTTGACTGCTTGCCATAAGGGTAGTCTGTGTCCAGCTTATCTGTTGCTGTAACCTCTAAGATGTTTTCGCCATATCTGTTAATTTCGTCAGTTACATCAAAATAAAATGGTATGTATCCACCTTCATTGTCACCTATGTGTCTGCCGTTTAGCTTTACTGTTGCAAGCTGGTCCACGGCTCCAAAGTGGAGAAGTATTCTCTTTTTGTTAAAGCTGGTTGGTATGTTGAAGGTGCACTTATAATTTAATATGCCACTTACACCGTGATTAAACCCGGAAAGCTTAGATTGGGGTGGATAAGGCATAGTAATTGGCATACGATTAAGAGTCCAATTGTCTTTTAAGATTATGAATGAGTTTCGTTTAAGCTGTGGTCTTGGATGTATTGTCCAGTTTTCCATGTTTGCCTCCTTGATCATTAACTTATAAAATGATTTTATCATAGAGAAAAGCTATCTTCAATTATAGATAGGCAAATATGCTGAATTTGTAAAAAAATGTTGATTGTTTGTAAACTTTCACCATAAAAATTTGCAAGAAAAGCAAAAATAGTGTAAAATGCATTTGGTGAGTGAATAAAAAGTAGAGTAAATTTATATAAAGTAAGAGGTATTATAAATGGATAACAGTATTAATGTTACTGCCCAAATCGATACGGGTGAAGCTACCAGTAATCGATTCACATTAAAATGTCAGATTATAATGACCATTATAGTTGGATTCACTGTAATTCTAAACATTTTAGATATCTTTATAATCCAAGATAAGCTAATGTATTACAGCTTAGTTGGCTGTATCATATGTACTGCAATATCAGGGATTATAGTAAAAACTATGGTGGACAAGCCTATAACCAAGTATCTTCTTTTGACGGTTATGGTTTTGTTTGTAACCATTTTAGGTTCCTTTTTAACCTATCACATAGTTTTGGTAAGTGTAATTCCAATTCTTTGTTCTGCGCAGTATAAGAATAACAAACTGATTAATTTTTCGTATTTTATAACAGTAATCAGTGAATTTGTTATTGTAATGGCAGGTTATTATTTTGGAATATGTGATGCTAATATGTTGGTCCTCACAAATCAGGTGAAGGATAATCATATAGATCCAATAACAGGAGATTTTATCTTAACCACTGTAAATGCTAATCCGTGGGGTACATTACCTCTTTATTATGCGGTGCCTAGATGTCTTGTGCTTTTTGCAACCATTCCAATGATTAAGCACTTATCCAATGTTATAGCTCAGAATGCAAGAAGAGAGACAGAGCTTAAGATTCTTGGTGAGACAGATTTGATGACTCAGCTTTACAACAGAAATAAGTACGTTGAATTAATTCATGAGTATTATCCTAATGTTGGTAATGTGGGAGTTATGTTTTGGGATATCAATGGCCTTAAGAAGGTTAATGATACTATGGGACACGACAGTGGAGATTATCTTATATCCGCAGTTACATCCGCTATAACTGAGTTTACAAAGGATAGCTGTAAGGCCTTCCGTATCGGTGGAGACGAGTTTGTAGTTATCGGAGAAGGGCTTTCCAGAGAGGATATAGCTGAGATGGTTGTCAAGATACAGAGCTCCATAGACAAGAAGAATGCAGCTTCTAAGATTCCTATCTCTGCATCAGTAGGTTATGCTGTAGGCGAGGGAAAGGATATAGAGAAGGTTGTTTCTGAAGCAGATGGATGTATGTATAAGAATAAGCAGAATCATTATGAATTAAAGAAGAAGATGGGAACCACAGGGATTTTGACATCGGAGAAATAATAATAAGCCACCAGCTTAACATACTGGTGGCTTATATTTTTATTCTATGGTGTTCTTTATGTTGTCCAGAAGTCGCATAGGAATTCTCATACCTCCACGGCCTATACCCATCTTTATATTAGGCTTAACCACTCCGTGGAAGTCGGAACCACCGGATATTCCTAGGTCTAGCTTAAGTGCCATAGAGCGAAGCTTGTCGCTTTCGTAGCTGTTATTAGAGGAGTGATATGCCTCTAAGCCGGTTAAGCCAAGCTTCTTAAGGTATATAAGTAACTCCTCTATCTGAGCATATCCAAAGTGGTAAAGCAGAGGATGAGCCAGGTATATGGCTTTAAAGTATTTAGTAAGAATTCCCATGGCCTTTTCGCAGGTTACCTGTGGCTTAGGAAGATAATACTTACAGCCTATTCCAATATATTTTTTAAATGCCACATCCTTGGTTTTACACACTCCTTCTTCCACTAAAACTCTGGCAAAATGTGCTCTTGTTATAACACTGTCAGGATTGCCGTGGAGAAGCTTTTCCATAGTTATGTTGATTCCGTCGGCCTGCATAAGCTCTATCATCTTTTTATTTCTGCCTTCTCTGGCATCCTTTAATTCCTGTAGGTCTTTTTCTAACTCTGGATTATTGTAATCTCCATAGAATCCAAGTATGTGAATTTCCCGATTCTTGTAATAGCAGGAAAGCTCTATTCCCGGAACAACCTCTAAATCCTTATCCTTGGTGTATTCTAGGATTTCCGCAACACCGTCCACAGTGTCGTGGTCTGTCAGTGCTATGGCCTTTAATTCCATTTTTATAGCTTCGTCAGCTACTTGGCTGGGAGTTAAGGAACCGTCTGACGCATTTGAATGAACGTGTAAATCTATTAAATCCATTTATGTTTCACCTCATTTCTGAACAAATTAAATATTAACAAATTTTTGTGTTGAAAACAACAGCTCTCATCAATATTTTAGGCTTGTCTGGTTAGAATAATATGTGTAGAATGTAATTTGTAATTAAAAGCTACATATGGGAAAGGGGAAAATTAATGGAAACTTTGTTAAGGTTGGATGGGGATATTTTGCTGTGGATACAGGAAAATATGAGAACGGATTTGATGACTACTATAATGAGGGGGATAACAAGGCTGGGAGACAATGGGTGTCTGTGGATTGTCCTTGCGGTGGTTCTTCTGGTTATAGGGAAAACCAGAAGGGTTGGAGCTGCTTCGGCATTATCTTTACTCCTTACCTTTATGGTAGTTAATCTTGGTATAAAAAACATAGTTGAAAGAGTTAGACCTTATGAGGTTATAGAAGGCTTAACCAGGCTGGTGCCTGCGGAGGAGAGCTTTTCTTTTCCGTCGGGACACTCGGCTCATGCCTTTGCTGTAGGTGTTGTTATATTTCTGATGCTGCCAAGGAAAGTGGGTATACCTGTGCTGGTACTTTCATTTCTTATAGCTATTTCCAGAATGTATGTTGGAGTACATTATCCAACAGATGTTTTGGCTGGTATAGTTATAGGAAGTTTGCTTGCCTACATTAGTGTCAGGGTTGTGAACTTTGTTATGGAGAAGTGGGAGCGTAGAAACAAAAGAATACAAGCCGAAGAAGATAGATAATGTACTGTGGTCTATTTATAGGACTAAATATTGATTGACGCTATGGTGAGTTTTTGTGTATAATAATTATGTTTTAGAACTAATAAAATGTGAATTCGAAAGGAGATAAATTATGACATACGAAGAGATAGTAGAGAAGGTAAGAGAGAGACTTAAGGATGCTGATACCAGCAAGGTTGATGGTTTTTTAGCCATTCAGGTGAATATAACTGAGGAGGGCGCAGGAGCCTTTTATGTAGAGGTTAAGGACGGAAAGCTTTCTGTGGAGCCTTATGAATATCACGACAGACAGGCTCTTATTACTATGAAGTCTAAGAATTTTATTAAGCTTATGGAGGGAAGTCTTGACCCGGTAGCAGCTTTTACCTTAGGTAAGCTCAAAATCGACGGAAGTATCGAAAAGGTATTGGAGTTTGGTAAGTTGCTTTAATAGAGGTGCGGGGCATGGCAAAGGCTGAGAATCAAAAGAAAAAATTGTTGTACATCAGAGAATACTTTCTTAGGGAAACTGATGAAGAGCATGGTGTGACAGTAAAACAAATTATAGCATATCTAAAGTCTGAAGAGATTGAAGCAGAGAGAAAATCAATTTACGATGATATAAGATGTTTACAGGATTACGGCATGGATATAATAAGTGAGAAGATAGGAAGAGAGACCTATTATAAACTTGTTAGCAGAGATTTTGAGCTTCCTGAGCTTAAGCTGCTGGTTGATTCTGTTCAGTCATCAAAGTTTATTACTGCTAAGAAGACAAGGGAGCTTATAAAGAAGTTGGAGCAATTGGTTAGCAGGCATCAAGGGGGAGAGCTTCAAAGACAGGTACATGTAGTCAACAGAGTGAAGAATCCTAACGAGAAGATATATCTTATGGTAGATAGGCTTCATGAGGCTATACATAGACAGGTGCAGGTTGAATTTCAATATGCCGGATGGAACCTTAAGAAGGTGCTTGTGCCAAGGCATGATGGAAAGACCTACCGTGTAAGTCCATGGGCGCTAACATGGGATGACGAGAACTATTATCTTATATGCTATGATGAAGTGGAAGAGAAGATAAAGCATTTTAGAGTTGACAAGCTACTAAAGCTTAATCTTACTGAGGATGAAAGACACGGTAAGGAGCTGTTTAGTAAGTTTGATTTGGCTGATTATTCCAAGAAAACCTTTGGAATGTTTGGTGGTGAAGAACAGTCAGTTAAGTTAAAAGTAAAAAATAGCATGGTAGGTGTAATGATTGACAGATTTGGTTCGGACATTATGATTATTCCGGACAAGGATGGAGAGCATTTTACAGTAAATGTTGACGTGGTTATCAGTGATCAGTTTATCGGATGGCTTACGGGTCTTGGCACAACGGTTGAGGTGGTGTCTCCTCAGGAGGTGCGGGATTGTATAAAAGATAGCCTTAAAAAAATAGTTGATATGTATTAGTTGGAGGATGAGATGCTACTTAAAGGAATGGGAATAATATCAATTATAATGGCAGTGATTTCCTATGTATGGCTTGTGCCGGGGAAACTATTTATTATACCGGTTGCTTTAATAGGTTCGTTTGTGTGTATGGTGTTGTTATGGTGTTTGTTTTGCAGTATATGTGCAGCATTTATCGATATGGATAAGGATTATGATACCCATAGCCCCTTTTACAGATATTTTGTAAATAACATCATAGAGTCTTTGGAGATATTTATGAATATTAAGACTCACTACTCAGGGAAGGAGATTCTTCCTAAGGAGAAGTTTATGTTGGTGTGTAACCATAGATCAGCTATGGACCCGCTTCTTACTATGGGAGTGCTTAGAGAGTATAACACAGGATTTGTTGCCAAGAAGGCCATATATAAGGTTCCTGTTATAAGACGTCTTATGCACAGATGCTTCTGTCCTAGGCTTGATAAGGAGGATATGAAGAGTCAGGCAAAGACCATTTTACGTGCAAGTAAACTGATTAAGTCCCAGGAAGCAAGTATAGGAATATATCCGGAGGGAACAAGAAATAAAACCGGTGAAGGTATGCTTCCATTTATGAGCGGTTCCTTTAAGATCGCTAAGAAAGCAGATTGTCCTATAGTTGTGGCAATTATAAAGAATGCTGAAAATATATCTAAGAACACTCCGTGGAAGAGAACTCATGTGTATCTTGAGTTTATAGGAGTTATAGATAAAGAAACAGTTGCTGCTCACAATACTACTGAGCTAAGTGATATGGCAAGAGCCATGATAGAAGAGAAGATGGCAGCATAAAATAAAAGACCAGGTATCCTGGTCTTTTATTTATTCTATTTTGCTATTCCTTGCTGTAGTAAGTTTAAAAGCTCGTCCGGTGAAAAGACATACTTTGTGTGACAGAAGTCACATACAACCTCTACAGGTTGGTTTTCTTCTATCATATCTGCGATTTCCTTGCGCCCCATACTGATAACTGCCTTTTCTACTCTGTCCTTGCTGCAGTCACAGCAGTAGTTACATGGCAGGGTGTCAGTTATTACAGTGTCATATCCCTCAAACAACTTCTCGATAATTTGCTCTACAGAGTGCCCACTCTCTAAAAGCTCGGTGAAGGAGAAATTCTCCAGCCTTTTCTCCAAATCAGATATAAGCTGATCCTCTGCAAATGGCATAAGCTGAACTATAAATCCACCTGCAACAGATACGGTAGTGTCTGCATTTTGAAGAACTCCCAGTGCTACAGAGGAAGGTATCTGCTCGCTGGTTACAAAGTAGTATGTTAAATCCATAGCTATTTCACTGCTTACCAGATGTGTCTGTCCTACATAAGGCTCCTTAAGTCCGATATCTTTGATTACACTCATTACGCCAAGATCAATGGCTTTGGCAACGTCCTTTGCAGGAAGCATTACCTGAGCTTCGCTGACATAACCCTTTACATTTCCTTTGGAATCTGCAGTGATTAGCATACCCTGAATAGGGCCCTGACACTGAATTCTAATGGTAAGTGTATCTGAATCGTTCTTGCACATAGCTCCCATAAGTGCGCCACCTGTTAGCAATCGACCTAAAGCATTGGTTACAACAGGGCTGGTGTTATGTGTTATTCTGGCTTTCTCCACGGTGTCTGTAGAATTGCAGGCAAAGAATCTAACCTGATTATTTGCAGCCATACCTCTAATAATATAATCTGACATTTTTTATCCTCCATCTAAAACTAAAATTACTTGCCATTTTCTCTGGCAATAATATATATTCTTTCACATTCTTCAGTGGCTTCGGTTTTTGTGAATGCATCATAACAAGCCACAAGCTCCAATCCTGAGTCTAAAATTAACTGTTTCATTTCTTCTAATGTATATCCACGCTGAAGATGAAGCTCCTCGTACTTTCTGTAAAGTCCATCACCTATGTTATCCTCATCAGACTCTCGGACAAATAAGCTAAGCGCCAGCTCATTTATATCCTCATCCTCATCGTAGTAATTATCCCATATAAAGCTTATCTCATCCCTATCCTCGGCAATGGTGGCGTCAGCCACAATCTCCTTATAATAATATCTTGGATGAAAATCAAATATGAAGATACCCTTAGGGTCGAGGTAATTATTCACCAGCTTAAATACCTGCAGCAGGTCATCGCTGTCTGTAACGTAGTTTACACTGTCGCAGAGACTGATAACGGCCTTTACAGTTCCATACAACTCAAATTCTCTCATGTCCTGTAGGAGATAAAGGGAGCTGGACTTGTTCTCCGATTTCTTTTGATTGGCTATATCAAGCATAGCATCTGAATTATCGATGCCTATCATATCATAACCTGCACGTGCCATAAGCTCTGTAATATTTCCGGTGCCACAGCCTAACTCAGCCACAATACCATCTTTAATTTTATATTCCTTCAAAAGTTCATGAAGGTAATGAAACCACTCATCATATGGAATATTATCCATCAATTGGTCGTAGCAAGTGGCGAAATTTGAATAAGCTTCCTGCATAATGTACCTCCTAATTACCTTGCATATTATATGATAAAAGCTAATCAAAATCAACTATGCCCAAGGTGGGATTGGGCAATAATTTATAGTGGAAAAAGTATCATGAATAGTGTATAATAAGTAAGATTATGCGAATGCATATTATAGATTTATGAAAAAAGAGGTTAACATAACATGAAATTAGGAATCGTGGGTTTGCCCAACGTAGGAAAAAGTACATTATTTAATTCATTAACAAAGGCAGGAGCAGAGTCAGCAAACTATCCTTTCTGTACCATAGATCCAAATGTGGGAATTGTACCGGTACCAGATAAGAGATTAGATGAGCTTACAAAGATGTATAATTCAGCAAAGACTACACCTGCTGTTATAGAGTTTGTAGATATTGCAGGACTTGTAAAGGGTGCGTCAAAGGGAGAGGGTCTTGGTAACCAGTTCCTTTCAAACATTAGAGAGACAGATGCTATAGTGCATGTTGTAAGATGCTTTGAAGATTCTAATGTAATCCATGTAGATGGCTCTGTAGACCCAATCAGAGATATCGAGACTATTAATATTGAGCTTATATTTGCAGATATTGAAGTGCTTGAGAGAAGAATAGCAAAGACTTCAAAGGGTGCGAATAATAATAAGGCACTGGCTAAGGAGCTTGAGCTTCAGAAGAAGATTAAGGCTCATCTCGAGGAGAGTAAGCTGGCTATCACATTTGAGACAGATGATGAGGATGAGATAAAGTGGCTTAAGGAGTACAACCTTCTTACAGGAAAACCTGTAATTTTTGCAGCGAATGTGTCAGAGGATGATTTGGCTGATGATGCTGCTTCTAATGAGTATGTTGCAAAGGTTAAGGCTTATGCTGCAGAATTTGGAAGTGAGGTATTTGCAGTTTGTGCCCAGATAGAACAGGAGATATCAGAACTTGATGATGATGAGAAGCAGATGTTCCTAGAGGAGCTTGGTGTAAGTGAGTCAGGTTTGGACAAGCTTATTAAGGCAAGCTACTCACTCCTTGGACTTATAAGCTATCTTACATCAGGAGAGGATGAGACCAGAGCTTGGACTATTACAAAGGGAACTAAGGCTCCACAGGCGGCAGGTAAGATACATACTGACTTTGAGAGAGGCTTTATCAAAGCAGAGGTAGTGGCTTATGATGCTCTTATGGAAAGTGGAAGTATGCTTGCTGCTAAGGAGAAGGGTCTTGTAAGACAGGAAGGTAAGGAGTATGTTGTTCAGGATGGAGATGTAATCCTGTTCAAGTTTAATGTTTAGTAAGAGGTAATAGTATGGGAGATATAAGATTTCCGGGATTGGGAATACATTTAAAGGATGTTGCAGAAAGCTTTTCCTTGTTTGGACTTGAGGTAAAGCTATACGGCTTTGTAATAGCTATAGGTTTTATGCTGGCATACTTTGTAGTTATCAAAGAGGCAAAGAGAACAGGACAGGATGATGACCTTTATGTAGACTTTATGCTTTGGATGATAATTCCTGCTATAGCAGGTGCAAGACTTTACTATGTACTGTTTAGCTGGGATAGCTACTTTGAGCCGGGGAAGGGCTTTGGTCAGACCTTGCTTGATATTATCAATATCAGACAGGGAGGACTGGCAATCTATGGTGGTATCATTGCCGGCGTTTTAGTGGGTGTAATATTCTGCAAGAAAAAGAAGGTAAGCATAAAGCTGATGGCTGATACTGCTGTGATGTCGGTGCTTATTGGACAGATAGTAGGAAGATTTGGAAACTTCTTCAACAGAGAGGCCTTTGGTGATTATACAGACTCGTTGTTTAGAATGTGTATTCCTGTAAGCTATTTTAAAGGTAATGGAAGTCTTACACCATTGGTGGCAGATGGCGTTATCACCGAGAATATGATAAACAATGTGGTGGAGATTGATGGAGCAGCGTGGATAAGTGTTCATCCAACATTTTTGTATGAGTCTTTGTGGAATCTTGCCCTGCTTATATTTATCATAGTATATAGAAAACACAAGAAGTTTGATGGTGAGCTGGCACTGCTTTATGTATGGGGCTACGGATTGGGAAGAGTTTGGATAGAAGGGCTTAGATCGGACTCTCTCATGATACCTGGTGTTAATATGAGGGTGTCACAGCTTATTGCTGCTGTATGCGTGTTGGTTGCATCCATAATAATTGTTAAGAAAAGAATAGATTATGTTAAAGCTTCATCAGTGAAAGATAGCAAGAAGACCAGGGTGGATGCTTAAAATATACTGGGTGGAGGCTGGTGATTCTCCGGTGGATGTTGATAAAAGTCCGGTGGATGTTGGAAGAAAACCCAGTGGATGTTGGCATATAGTTAACATAATTTAAAAGAATAGGAATAATTGTAAATAATCAACAAAATACAAACGAATGTTTTGTGTAATACTGACAAAGAGGAATTGCGAATTTACTATTGCAATTCCTCTTTTTTTGCCTTAAAATGATGTTGAGTGGGTGTCCGATGGCATCTGGGGGTAGCTGAGTGGTTGCTCGATAGATATTCATATACCCACATACATATTTTAAAGGAAGGATAAAAGCATGACAGGTTTGCTATTAGGACAATCGAATCATAGTTTAGATGCCAAGGGCAGACTTATTGTGCCTATAAGATTAAGACAGGGCTTAGGTGCTCAGTTTATTATGTGTAATGGTCATGGAGACTATATACAGCTCTTTCCTTTAGATCAGTTTGAGAAATTTGCAGCTACTGTAAGTGAGCTGGATGTTTCTGATGAAGAGAACAGACAGTACCAGAACTTCTTCTTCGCATCTGCATCTGTATGTGAGCCTGATGGTCAGTACAGAATAGTTATTCCTCAGCAGATGAGAGAGGAAAAGGGTATTGATAAGGAGGTAGTTCTTGTAGGTAATATGACAAGTGCTCAGCTTTGGTCTAAGGAGGCTTGGGATGCTCATTACAAGAATACCTGTGATAATATCAGTGATATCTCAAAGAATATTTCAAGAAAGACAGCAGGTGTATCCGGGAGGTAATTATGGAATTTAAGCATATTTCGGTACTCTTGGATGAAACCATTGACAGCCTTAATATTAAACCTACAGGTGTATATGTAGACGGAACCCTTGGCGGAGGCGGCCACTCATTGGAAATCTGCAAGAGATTAGGTGAGGGTGGAAGACTTATCGGTATAGACCAAGATATGGACGCCATAGCGGCAGCTACTAAACGACTTGAGGCTTATAAGGACAAGGTGGATATAATACACAGCAATTATCAGGACATAGAGTCCTGTATGCGAGAGCTTTCTATCGGCGGTGTCGATGGCATAGTTCTCGACCTGGGAGTATCCTCTTATCAGCTGGATAATGTTGATAGAGGCTTTACATATAGAGAGGACACACCTCTTGATATGAGAATGGATCAAAGCCAGAGTCGTACAGCGAAGGATATTGTAAACAATTATTCAGAGATGGATTTGTTTAGAGTCATAAGAGATTATGGAGAGGACAGCTTTGCAAAGAACATAGCTAAACATATAGTTAAGGCTAGAGAGGATGGACCGATTGAAACAACAGGTCAGCTTAATGAGATAATTAAGGCGGCCATACCGGCTAAGGTAAGACAGGGGACAGGCCATCCATCCAAGAAGACATTTCAGGCTATTAGAATAGAGCTTAATCACGAGCTTGAGGTTTTGGAGAATTCTATAGATAAGATGATAGAACTGCTTAATCCTGGTGGAAGATTATCCATTATAACCTTCCACTCCCTTGAGGACAGAATAGTAAAAAACATATTTAGAAGAAATATGAATCCTTGTACTTGTCCTCCGAGCTTTCCGGTGTGTACCTGTGGACAGGCTCCAAAGGGAAAGATAATAACCAGAAAGCCTATAATACCTAGTGAAGAGGAGATAGCAGATAACAAGAGAGCTAAAAGCTCTAAACTGAGAGTATTCGAAAAGTTTTGATAGATAAGATTTAAAGGAGAGATAGGTATGAACAACAGACCGGTAAGAAATATGTACTATGTCGATGGTAGCGCAGCCAGAAAGCTTGAGCAGGCGCCAGCCAGAAAGACAAACAGGGAGGTACATAGAAAACCAAATAACAGCCAGCAGGTGAGAAGAAGACCTTCAGAGAAGGCCCAGAATGCACTTGCTTTTAATATGAAGTATACAGTTTTCGTAACAGCTTCACTGGTGATTATGGCTTTAGCATGTATAGCAGTTTTATATATGGAGTCAAGAATCAGTCTTCAGCAGGCAAATATCAATGATTTGGAGACACAGCTTGAGGTTATAGAAGAGGAAAACGCAGCATACAGACTCAGCTTGGAGAGTATGTACACATTGGATGAGATTTATGATGTGGCAACTAATGAGCTTGGCATGGTTTATGCAGAAAAGGGTCAGATCGTATATTACGAAAGCGCTGACGAAGATTATGTAAAGCAGTACCAGGATGTTCCTGAGGCAAACTAAGGCCTCAGGATGTTTTGGTTTAAAAGGATGGATTGAAATATGGCAAAAAAACGCAGAAAAAGCATGGCATTTAACGATTATATGAAGAAAAGACTGAAATTTGCATTCGTTGCCTTTTTATCTGTCTTTGTTCTTCTGGTGGTTAGCATGATTTTAATAAATGTTAAGTCAGGAAAAGAGTACGAACAGGTTGTTCTTGCTCAGCAGGGTTCTAAGAGTACCCCTATAGCCTATAGGAGAGGAGATATATTAGATTCTAACGGAACAACTCTGGCTACAACCAAGAAGGTATATAATCTTATTCTGGAACCAAAGAACATTCTTGAGAAGGATGAGAATAAAGATGTTACAGTGGCGGCTCTTAAGAAGTATTTTGGATTGACAGATGGTGAAATTAACGAGTATTTAGCTAATTCAGAGTCATATTATGAGATAGCGAAGAAGGATTTGGAATACGAGCAGGTAAAGCCTTTTAAGGATTATCTGGATACTGAGGAAGGCTCTAAGGTGAGAGGAGTTCTCTTTGAAGAAGAGTATGAGAGAGTGTACCCAAACAATCAACTTGCATGCCATCTTATCGGCTATACCATAGGTACAAATGATGGACAGGGCGGTATAGAAGGTGCCTATGACCACTACCTAAATGGCAGCAATGGTAGAGAGTATACTTATATCAACGATGACAACACAGTGACCAAGTCCATAGAATCACCGGTTAATGGATATAATTTGGTTACCAGCATAGATGCTAATATTCAGTCTATAGTTCAGGAAAAGGTGGATGCTTATATGGCATCAGAGGGTGCTGCAAATGTATCCGTACTGGTTATGGATCCTGACACATGTAATATATTAGCACTTTATAATTCTCATGCATATGACCCAAATGATGCATATGATATAGAAGCGGTTAGATATCAGTTTAAGACTGATGAGGAATTTGAGGATTTTAAGAAGAATGCTACAGATGAGGAAACAGTAGAAGCGCTGGCAAAGGTATGGAGAAACTTTGTTGTAAGTGATGTTTTCGAGCCTGGTTCAACATACAAGACATTCACTATCGCGGGAGCACTTGAAGAGGCGGTTGTTGATGAGAATTACACTCACGTTTGTGATGGTGGAGAGCAGATAGACACATACTACATTCAATGCCACATCGCAGGTTATGGTTCAGTTCACGGAGAACTTACTCTTTCAGAGGCATTAGAGAATTCCTGTAACGATGTTTTGATGGACATAGCAAAACGTGAGGGCGCAGCAACCTTTGATAAGTATCAGAAGCTATTCGGCTTTGGACAGGCTACTAACGTAGATATACCTGGAGAGCCAAGTGACGCAGACTTTGAATATGTAATATATCATGAGGATACCCTTAATATTACTGAGCTTGCAACATCTTCATTTGGACAGGGACCGTGTGTGTCTATGATGCAGCTTTGTACTGCATTTTGTTCTGTAGTTAACGGTGGCTACTACTATGAGCCAAGCGTTGTACAGAGAATGGAAGATGAGAATGGAAATATAATCGATAATTTTGAGAATGTGTTAGTTAGAAGAACCATATCTGAGGATGTATCAGCTATTATGAGACAGCAGCTTTTTATGGTTGTTGAACAGGGTACAGGACAGAAGGCGGCGGTTGAAGGTTACACCATAGGTGGAAAGACCGGAACTGCAGAGAAGCTTCCTAGAGGTAATGGTAAGTATATGATTTCATTTATAGGCTTTGCCCCTGTAGAGGACCCACAGGTAGTTGTTTATGTTGTGGTAGACGAGCCTAACACTGAGGACCAGTCCTCAAGTGCAGCATCTTCATATTTGTTTGCAGATATAGCTGTTGATTTGTTCCCATATATGAATATTTACAAGACAAATGACAACTATGATATAGACCCATCAGAATCACCTGATGAGGTGGCTACACCAATATATGATGGTGATGTTCCAAATGATGATGTAGCCGGCGGGGATGGCAATCCTTATGTGTCAGATTCTGATGAGCCTACTACTGAATCAACAGAAGAAGATACTGAGTATTCAGATGATGAGTACTACGAAGAAGAGTACTATGAGGAAGAGTACTACGAAGAGGAATACTACGAGGAAGAATACTACTAATATAGTAGTCTGTAGGACGAGACAACTTGTTTAATATTTTGTAATACAACTAATTATTCCGAATAAATATTAATAAATGATATAGGGAATAATTTTATGAGTAGCTTATATAATTATGATTCAGATTATGTAACAGGCTACAACAGAAAAAAACTAACTATATTCATAGTTGGAGTAGTATTAGCCGCTATGGTTGTAGTTGGAAGGCTTGCATATGTAATGTTGATTAAAGGTCAGCATTATGACGATATGGCCACTAATATACAGCAGCGAGAAAGAAGTATAAAGGCCCAAAGAGGCGTAATATATGACAGAAATGGAGTTGTAATAGCCGGAAACGAGGCTGTGTGCACCATATCTGTGATACATAACCAGGTCGCTGATAAGGAAACTGTAATTAAGAATCTATCCACTTTGCTTGAGATGGATGAAGCTGCTATTAGAAAAAAAGTAGAAAAGGTATCCTCCAGAGAGAAAATAAAAAGTAATGTAGACAGAGAAACCGCTGATAAAATACGAAGTCTGGATATGGATGGAGTAATGGTGGACGAGGATTATAAAAGATATTATCCGTATAATACACTAGCCTCTAAGGTTATAGGCTTTACAGGTGGTGATAATCAAGGGATAGTCGGGCTGGAGGTTTACTATGATGATACATTGCAGGGAATACCGGGAAGTATAAAAACTTTAACGGATTCCAGGGGTATAGAGATTGCCAATGCGGCGGAAACTAGAGAGGAGCCTATACCCGGACAAAATCTGATAACCTCTCTTGATGTAAATATCCAACAGTATACAGAGCAGCTGGCAGTACAGGTGATGGAGCTGAGGGGAGCCACCAGAGTTTGCATAATAGTTATGAATCCTCAAAATGGGGAGATATATGCTTTGGCGGATGTTCCCGAGTATAATCTCAATGAACCATTTGAGCTGAATGTTACTACAACTGCAACGGACGCAGAGCCAACCAATGATCAGCTAAATAATATGTGGAGATGCTTTCCTATAAGTGATTCCTATGAGCCGGGCTCTACATTTAAGATAATAACCTCAACTGCTGCCTTTGAAGAGGGCGTGGTGACAGTAAATGATGGATTTAATTGTCCTGGTTATCGTATAGTTGGAGATAGAAGAATAAGATGTCATAAGACAGTGGGACATGGGAGTCAGACCTTTAGAGAGGGTATTATGAATTCCTGCAATCCGGTCTTTATGGATATAGGTGCCAGAGTTGGCGCCGAAAAACTATATGAAAATATGGAAAAGCTTGGTTTATTTGAAAAGACGGGTATAGACCTTCCGGGAGAGGCAGGCTCCATATTCCATAATCTAAAGGATGTTAAAGAGGTGGAGTTAGCCACCATATCCTTTGGCCAAACATTTCAGATAACACCGCTGCAGCTTATGAGAGCAGCATCAGCAGTGGTAAATGGTGGAACACTTGTTACACCACATTTTGGTGTTTATGTCACCGATGAGAATAATAATATTGTCAAAAAGATATCCTATAATACAAGGACTGGAGTGGTTTCCGAGGAAACCTCGGAGACCATGAAGGGCCTACTTGAGGATGTTGTAGCCATTGGCACAGGTAAAAATGCCTATGTAGATGGATATAGAATAGGTGGTAAGACCGCCACCAGCGAGAAGCTTCCAAGAAGCAGTAATAAATACATTTCCTCCTTCTTAGGCTTTGCTCCCGCTAATGACCCACAGGTTATGGCTCTGGTGCTTATAGATGAGCCGACGGGAACCTACTATGGAGGAACTATAGCAGCTCCTGTAATCGGAGATTTATTCGATAACATATTGCCATATTTAGGCTTGGATAAGGAGATATCAACAGATACCGATGCCCGGGAGGTTATATATATTCCGGATACGGTATTTTAGATAAACATAAGAGCAAAAGGAGTATTGATATGAATAATATTAACGACATAGTTTTACCGGTTTTGATAGCATTTGGAATTAGTGTAGTGTTAAGCCCTATAATAATTCCATTCTTGAAGAAACTTAAGTTTGGACAGTTCGTAAGAGATGATGGTCCTGAGTCACATCTGAAAAAGTCCGGTACACCGACTATGGGTGGACTCATCATATTGGTTAGTATCATAGTAACTTCAGTATTTTATATAAAGGATTATCCGGAGATAGTTCCGGTGCTTTTTGCTACATTGGGCTTTGGATTAGTTGGTTTTCTTGATGACTATATTAAAGTTGTTATGAAGCGTTCTATGGGGCTTAGAGCTTGGCAGAAGATGGTAGGACAGTTTGTAGTTACTGCTGTGTTTGCATATTATATGTACGCTCATACAGATTTAGGAACTGAGATGATAATTCCTTTTATGGATAAGACCGTAGATGTAGGAAATATATACTATGCATTTATGTTTATAGTAATACTTGGAACAGTTAACGGAGCAAACTTTACAGATGGATTAGATGGTCTTGCATCCTCAGTTACAGTTCTTATAGCAACATTTTTCACAGTTGCAGCTATAGGTCTTGGTTCAGGTGTTGCACCTATTACCTGCGCAACAGTTGGAAGCTTGCTTGGATTCTTGGTATATAATGTTTATCCTGCCAGAGTATTTATGGGAGATACAGGTTCACTTGCTTTAGGAGGATTTGTAGCATCAACAGCTTATGTTCTTCAGATGCCACTTATAATTTTGTTAGTCGCATTTATATACTTTGCAGAGGTGCTTTCTGTTATGATACAGGTTGTTTATTTCAAGAAGACTGGAAAGAGAATATTTAAGATGGCGCCTATTCATCATCACTTTGAGTTATGCGGGTGGCCGGAGACAAAGGTTGTATCTATATTTTCAATAGTAACTGCAATTCTTTGCTTTATAGGAATTCTTGCAATATAAAACTGGAGGCGATTAAAATGTTTGATAAAAAAGTGCTGGTGGCTGGTTGCGGTAAGAGCGGTATATGTGCCACAAAGCTTTTGATAGATAAAGGGGAGAAGGTAATTCTCTTTGATGAAAATAAAAAGAATCAACTGACTGAAGAATCAGTTTTAGCAAAGCTTGATAAGATAGGGAAAAATTCTAATCTTAGCATTCACCTAGGAAGTCTCAGTGAGGAAATACTAGATGATATATCTGTTATGGTGATTAGCCCTGGCATACCAACTGATCAGGACTTTGTACTTAAGATAAAGGAGAAGAATATTCCTGTATGGAGCGAAATAGAGCTTGCGTACTATTATGAGCAGGGTACTGTGGTAGCTATAACAGGAACCAATGGTAAGACTACAACAACAACCCTTGTGGGAGAGATTATGAAGGCTTATAATCCTGAAAGCTATGTGGTGGGTAATATAGGTATTCCTTATACTGAGCAGACTGTAAATACATCAGATAAATCAGTTACTGTTGCAGAGGTTAGCAGCTTTCAGCTTGAGACAATTATTGATTTTAAACCTCATGTAGCTGCTATATTGAATGTAACTCCTGATCATCTGGATAGGCATTATACATTTGAAAATTACGCTTCCTGCAAGGTGGATGTAGCTAAGAATCAGACCAGCGAGGATTATACAGTAGTGAATTACGATGATCCGGAAACAATGAAGCTGGTTGATAGAATTCCTGGTAAGGTAATGTATTTTAGTAGACTTACAACTCTTGAAGAAGGCGTGTATGTTGAGGATGGAGATATAGTTATCTCTAGTGAAGGTACAAAGACCAGAGTACTTAGTTTGTCTGATATAAAAATATTAGGCAATCACAATGTTGAGAATGTTTTGGCAGCTGTAGGCATAGCATATTGTATGCAGGTTCCTATATCTGTTATAGAAAAGGTGTGTACAGAGTTTAAGGGAGTTGCACATCGTATAGAATACGTTAGAACTGTTAATGGTGTAGAGTATTATAACGATTCTAAGGGTACAAATCCGGATGCGGCTATAAAGGGAATACAGGCTATGAAAAGCAAAACATACCTTATCGGTGGAGGCTATGATAAAAAATCAACCTACGATGAGTGGATAGACAGCTTTGACGGTAAGGTTAAAAAACTTGTGTTGCTTGGACAGACAGCTACAGATATTGGAAACTGTGCAAAAGGTAAAGGCTTTAATGATATAGTCTATGTTGAAAGTCTTGAGGAAGCGATAAAGTATTGCTTTGAGAATGCTACATCAGGTGAGTGTGTGCTTCTCTCACCGGCATGCGCAAGCTGGGGGATGTTCGATAATTACGAGCAAAGAGGAGATATATTTAAAGAAATAGTAAACAAATTGTAGGAGTGATTTTTTTGAGTAGCAGAACTGCCACTAGAAAAACAAAAAAAGAGAAGCCATCCTTAATGTATTGGAAAGAAGGATTTTTTGATTATCAGACATTGTTTATCACAATTGTTTTAGTTGTGTTTGGTGTAATGATGGTATACAGTGCCAGCTCTTATAGAGCGGTAATGGATGGTTCGCCTGATTATTACTATGCCTTAAAACAGGGCGGTATTGCTCTGGGAGGGTTTGCAGTAATGTATATTCTATCTGGTATAAACTATAAGCATTACATAAATATTGCGTTGGTTGCAATGGCGGCGGCATTGCTTGGATGTGCAGCAGTTTTGATAATGGGTGTTGCCAGTCACGGTGCTGTTAGATGGATTACAATAGGCGGAATAGCAGTACAGCCTTCAGAGTTTCTCAAACCGGCTATAATAGTATTTGTAGCGCGAGTGTGTACGCTGCAGGAAGAATGGCTGGAGAATTTTAAAGAGCTGGGAAAAGTTTTGGCCATACCTCTCGTGGGAGTTGTACTGGTAGCTAAGGAGAATCTTAGTACCGGTATAGTGTGCTTTGGTACAGCTGCCATAATAATATTTGTAGCGGCTAAAGATGTAAAGCCAATATTTTGTTGGTGTATATTAGGCGTGTTAGGAGGAATTCTTCTTATCGCCCTAGAGGGTTACCGAGGAGGAAGAATAGAAGCCTGGCTCAGTCCTGAAACCAGTGAAAAAGGTTATCAGACTATGCAGTCACTATACGCTATAGGTTCAGGTGGATTATTTGGAAAGGGTCTTGGAAACAGTATCCAGAAAACAGGATTCCTGCCTGAGTCACACAACGATATGATTTTTTCTGTAGTGTGTGAGGAGCTAGGGCTTTTTGGAGCTTTGGCTGTTATGGCACTGTTTGTAATGCTGCTTTTTAGATTTAAGTATATTGCTGACAATTCTCCGAATAAATTCGCGGCATATATGGTTGTTGGAGTTATGGCACAGATAGCTATTCAGCTTATTATAAATATAGGTGTTGTAACTAATACTTTACCACCGACAGGAGTTACATTGCCATTTATAAGCTATGGAGGTTCCTCTATATTAGCTACATTGATTGAGATTGGTTTGGTTCTGTCTGTTTCCAGACAGATAAAGCCTTATGAATAAACTGAGGTTTGAGAAAGAGATGTGAAGACATATTGAAAAAGAGTTTTAAGATAGCTATTGCAGTGCTTGTAGTAATTCTTGGACTTGTTGCTTATCTTAACTCCTATAAGCTTGAGGAGATAAAGGTAAGTGAATGTGAATATGCTGATGAAAAACTTATTGCCAGCATAGTTCAGGATAAAGCATTTGCGGATAATACGTTAGCTCTTTGTCTTACCAGCAAGCTAAAGCCGGTTGAGGGCATACAGTTTGTGGATAAGATTGAGATAGATTACCTGTCGAAGAATTCAGTGTCTGTAACTGTGTATGAGAAGGCGCTGGCAGGCTGTGTAGAATATATGAACAGTTATATATACTTCGATAAGGATGGTATAGTGCTTGAATCAGCGGCAACTATGATGCCGGGAGTGCCTTATATTAAGGGACTTGAGTTCGATGAGTGGGAGATAGGAAAAAGTCTTCCGATTCAGGATGAAAGAAGATTTAGGGCTATACTTACCGTCACTCAGCTTATAGAAAAATATGAGCTTGATATAGACGGTATAAAGTTTACAGCATCAAATGAGCTGGTACTGACACATGATAATATTACCATTGAGCTGGGAGAGGGGGAATACCTGGAGATACAGATGATGAATCTGGGAAGTATACTAGAAGGTCTTGAGGGCAAGGAAGGTACACTAAATATGAAGGATTTTGATTCTGATGATGCTACAGCAAGCTTTAAGTAAGAAAAATTAGCAAAATATAAGGCGTTTTAACAAAAAACAGTTGATTATTTGGTGAAATGATTATATTATTAAGGTAATAATGTTCAATGTGGGATTTTATACATTGAAATGGGTATTAGGTAATGAAAAAATTTTAAGTTAAATACAATGAAGGAGGAAAAGACCTTGCTTGAAATAAAATCAAACGACGAAAAGACCCCTGCTAGAATCCTTGTCATAGGAGTAGGTGGAGCAGGTAACAACGCAGTTAACAGAATGATCGACGAGAATGTGGAGGGTGTTGAGCTTATAGCTATTAACACTGATAAGCAGATTTTGTCACAGAGTAGAGCGACTACTAAGATTCAGATTGGTGAGAAGCTGACTAAGGGACTTGGTGCAGGTGCAAAGCCTGAGATTGGTGCCAGTGCAGTTGAGGAGAATAGAGAAGAGATTACTGATATCATGAAGGATGCCAATATGGTATTCGTAACCTGTGGTATGGGTGGTGGAACAGGTACAGGTGCTGCTCCTGTAGTTGCTGAGATTGCTAGAAATCTTGGTATACTTACAGTTGGTGTAGTAACTAAGCCTTTCTCATTCGAAGGTAAGCCTCGTATGAACAACGCCCTTAATGGTATCGCTAAGCTCAGAGAGAATGTTGATACATTAATCGTTATTCCTAACGATAAGCTTTTACAGATTTGTGATAAGCGTACTACAATTCCTGAGGCTCTTAAGAAGGCGGATGAGGTTCTTCAGCAGGGTGTACAGGGTGTAACAGATCTTATCAATAAGCCAGGTCTTATCAACCTTGACTTTGCAGATATCCAGACAGTTATGAGGGACAAGGGTGTTGCTCATATCGGTATCGGTACTGCAAGTGGTGATAACAAGGCAGTTGACGCTATTAAGTCAGCTATGGATAGTCCATTACTTGAGACTACAGTAACAGGAGCTACAGATATTATCGTTAACTTCTCAGGTAACATTGGTATTGTTGAGGCATATGATGCTATTACATACCTTACAGAGGTTGCCGGAGACAACGCTAACATCATCTTTGGTACAGTTGACAATGATAATATGGGTGAGGATGTTTGTATTACAATCATCGCTACAGGTATTGAGGCTAACGCAGCTAATGCAGCTACAGTTTCAACTCCACAGGTTAGTGCACCTAAGGCTAAGACAAGCGTTACTCCTATCGGTGGCGCACCAACATATTCAGGACAGCCTATCACAACTGGAACTACAAGCTCAGTTAAGCCATCATTTTTGAATACACCAGTTAAGCCAGCTACAGCAGGCGTTGATATGACAGCTACTAAGGCTACACCGGTTAGACCACAGCCAGCAGCTGCAAATAACCCTAATGGAATCAAGATACCTGATTTCCTTAAGAGAGGTTAATTAGAAAAGATTTAAGGGACTGTCGTATTATATGCGACAGTCCTTTTTGTTTTAAATTACTTAGGAGAGAATAAGAATATGGATATGAATAATATGGGTGGGGATAAGACCACATTCTTTGACGAGTCCATGTTAACCGGATATGCAAATGCTTATGGTCAGCAACAGCAGGGTGCAGGAAAGAATACTCTTGTTATAGTTGACAAGAGTGGTGTGAAGGAGCTGGATTTAAGCGGACATACTGATGCGGTATATACATTTGGACGAAACAGTGACAACAGTATAGTAATCAACTCGGAGATAGTATCAGGCCATCACGGAGAAATTTGTATATCCGGTGGTGTATTTTATATCAAGGACAATAACAGTTCTAACGGTACATATATAGCCTATGGACCACAGTTTTATAAGGCAAATCCAGGCCAATATTACGGTGGGGATAATAAGGATATGATTATTAGGCTTGGAACAAATAAGTCTGTGGGAGAGATAGAGGCAGTTCTTCTTCTGTATGATAATGATGCGGCAAGTGGAACCTGGAGAACCTACAATCTTCATGATGGGGATAACAGCATTGGTCGTGCCAGTGACTGTGATATTAGATTAAAGAACGTAGCTATATCAAGATATCATGCCGGAGTAAGACATATTAACGGAGAATACTATGTATTTGACAATAAGTCTACAAACGGCGTTTTTGTAAATGGTATTAGAATAGATAAACCTGTCAGACTTACTGATAAAGATATATTTACAATATTGAACACCACATTTATATTCAGTGGTGGCAAGCTGTTTTATAGGGTTAATCCGGAAGGTATTGCTCTTAATATTAAGAATCTTAATAAAGAGGTGCCGGCAAAGAATGGAAAGAAGACTATTCTTGACAATGTAAGCTTAAGTATAGGAGCAAATGAATTTGTTGCCATAATTGGAGGTTCTGGTGCAGGAAAGACAACTCTTATGACTGCTATGAGTGGATTTGATACGCAGATAACCGGAGATGTGTTCTGTAATGGAATCAATCTAAGAGAGAATTTCCAAACACTGAAAAATGTTATAGGCTTTGTGCCACAGCAGGATATTATATATGAGAATATAACCCTAAAGAAAATGCTTTACTATACAGCAAAGCTTAAGATGCCGGAGGATACAACCAAGGAGGAGATTTATAACCGAATCCATGATGTATTAGAGATGGTGGAGCTGTTAGAGCATCAGGATACATATATACGAAGACTATCCGGTGGACAAAAAAAGAGAGCAAGTATAGCTGTAGAGCTTCTTGCAAACCCTGGATTATTCTTCTTGGATGAGCCTACATCAGGACTTGATCCCGGAACAGAGCAGCATCTTATGCATACCTTAAGCAAGCTGTCAAAGGAACAGGAAAAAACTATTATAATGGTTACGCATACCACTAATAATATTCATTTGTGTGATAAGGTTATTATTATGGGATACGGCGGAAGACTATGCTATTGCGGAAAGCCTGAGGGAATCAAGGATTTCTTTGCCACAGATGATATAGTTGAGGTGTATGATAAAATTACCTCTGATACAAAGGCATGGGAGGCCAGATTTAAGGCGTCAGGAATTAATAGAATTGACGAGAATATGAGCAGTACCTCCAGCAAGGAAATTAAGCCGAAGAAGGTTAGCAGCTTAAATCAGTTGTCAGTGCTTATAAGAAGGTATGTAACCCTTATAAAAAATGATATGGCCAGACTTATGATGATTTTCCTTCAGCCTATATTAATTGGTGTGCTGATGGCTTTAGTTGCTGAAGAAGGTATCTATGAGAAGATGTTTGAAACAAGGTCTATATTATTTGCACTTATGAGTGCAGGTATATGGATGGGTCTGTTCAATACTATTCAGGAGATTTACAAAGAACGAGTTATATTAAAACGAGAATACATGGCGAATCTAAAACTGCCGATATATATGCTTTCTAAGTATATAGTTCAAGCGGTTATAGCTGTAATACAGGCAGTGATTCTTGTGGTTGTATTTGTACTGATTAAGGGTAAGCCACAATGCGGCGGTGTAGTGGTTGGTAATGCTGTGCTTGAAATGATGGTGACAATATTTGTTACCATATATGCAGCCGCAGCCTTTGGATTGCTTATATCAGCAGTTTCAAAAAATGGCGACAGAGCTATGACTATAGCTCCGTTTGTACTCATTATACAGCTTTTGTTCTCGGGAATTCTGTTCTCTCTCAATGGAGTGACAGAGAAGATTTCATATATAACCTTTAGCCGTTGGTCTATGGAGGCATTGGGAAGTACTAATAATCTCAACGAATTAACTCCTATAGGTGAGGAGGATGCCCAAAAGGCAGAGGATGAGGCTAAAGAGAAGCAGGATGAGCTTGTTGCTGACTGTAATGAGATGATAGCATCTATGCAGGATGCATATGATGAGACCATTAACGAGCTTCAGGATACAATAGAGTACTACTCAGTTTACGCAAATGACCCTCAGAATTTTGAGGAGTACGATTCTGAGCCTGTGACTGTTGAGGTTGAGGAGGAAGAGGAAACTGAGGAGGAAGAGGAGCAGGATGAGATGTTCGTAAGAACAAAGAGTCATATGGGCAAATGCTGGGGCTTCTTGTTCGGAGTAACCTTCCTGTTTGCAGGTGCAAGTATTTTAGTTCTAACTAAGTTAAAGGACGAGCAAAGATAAAATACAAAGGCGATTGGCACGTTAAATTTGTGCTAATCGCCTTTATATTTATAATAGATTAATGTTGTTTCTGTTGTACTGCATACTTCCAAGTTTGAATAAATCAGACAGAGAATCATCACCGCTATCAAAGCTGTTTGAGCTTCCGTCAGTGTCACCGATGCTGGATATGATGTTCATCATAGTGTCAAAATAGGTCATAAGCATCTGGTATTCAGCATAGGAGAAGTATTCATCTAACTTGTCCTGGAGACTGTTCAAGGCCTCCTTGCTAATAGTGACATATCCATCGTCTGCCATATTATCAGTAGAGATATTCACTGTCTTTCCGGAGGTATCAACTCCCTGATCTAAATATCTCATAACTGTAGCTACATAATTCTGAGTTTCCTCAAAGGGTGGTACGCCATCATATTTTTCTACATTTCCAGGTCCCGCGTTATAGCCTGCTAATATAAGCTTGGTGTTTCCGTCGTAAAGCTTGTCTAACTGGCTTAAAAGCTTGGCACCTCCCATAATGTTTTCATATGGGTCATAGGCATCTGTAACTCCTAATGACTTTGCTGTTGAAGGCATAAGCTGCATAATTCCCATAGCTCCACAGTGTGATGTAGCTTCGGGGTTGAAATTTGATTCAGCCTTGGCAACTGCCTTTAGCAGATTAATATCGACATTATATTTTTCTGATGCCTCTTTGAATATGCTATCCAAATCCACAGTTTTCTCTTGATTGGTAAGAGATGCAGTTTCCTGCTGTAAGAGCTGGTCAAATATGCTCTGCCCAACACTTTGAGTTGTGGTGCTTTGAGAGACTTTGGTTGCACTTAAAACACTGTAAGTATTGTAGGTGCTGTCATCTATATATCCTAAACCTTCTATGTACATAATTGTCTCCTTTTGTGGAATAAAACAAAAATATATTTATTGGTAAGAAACATTTTAACTTCTTTTTCTTGTATATACAAGACTCAATTTTTGAAATATCGAAAATGTGCTAAAACAAAGGTTTCTTCCTGATTCAAAAGGTTGATAATAATACTAAAATGTAATATAATAAACTGTTGTAATGATGACCGGAGGACTTGAGTTATGAATTATATTGCCAGTGGCGACGAGATGAGTCGCATAGATGAATATACTATAAATGTAATAGGAATACCTCAGATGGTATTGATGGAAAGAGCTGCCCTTGCTGTATATGATTATATCAGTGGAAAGTTTAGTAAAGGATCTAAAATACTTGTGGTAGTTGAGGGAGGAAATAACGGCGGAGATGGAATTGCATTAGCCAGAATTCTTCACGGTAATGGCTATGACGTAGATATATACTGGGGAGAGAATCTTCCCAAGGTTAGTGAGGCATTTAAGGCGCAGCTTGATATAGCTAGAAGGCTTAATCTGTCCTTCGCAGATGATATAATGAATTATGGTTATGATGTTGTTGTGGATGCTGTATTTGGAGCGGGATTAAATCGCGCTATATCAGGAAAACTTGCTGATGTGGTGAATGCTATGAATGATGTGGATGCATTTAAGTTGGCGGTGGATATACCGTCTGGTATAGATGCTACCAATGGTTATGTTTTGGGAACAGCATTTAGAGCAGATGCTACAGTAACCTTTGGAATTATGAAGATGGGTCTGCTCACAGGTATGGGAAACGAGTATTCAGGTCATGTAACTGTGGCTGATATAGGAATACCAAAGAGAGCTATAGATCATATTGAGCCGGATTTATATACCTATGATAGCAATGATGTAGATAAACTTCTTCCTTACAGAAAGTCAGATTCCCATAAGGGAAGCTACGGAAAGATAGGAATTATAGGCGGAAGTAAAAATATGGCCGGAGCTGCCATGTTTGCAGCGGAGGCTGCCTATAGAATGGGCTGCGGTTTGGTGAGAATATGTACTGTTGAAGAGAATCGTGAGATAATGCAAAGTAAGCTTCCTGAGGCTATGCTTACAACCTACGATTCAAAGGATAAGAACAGTGTGAGAGAAGCTATTAAGTCCACTATGGCTTGGTCTGATGTTATAATTCTAGGACCTGGTCTTGGTACTAAGGATTATGCTGAATATATAGTAGAAAAGGTTCTTCGAGATTATAAAGAAACTGTGGTTTTAGATGCAGATGGAATAAATGTAGTGGCTAGTCACAAGGAGTGGCTTGCGGAAACATATGCAAGAGTGATAATTACACCGCATCTTGCAGAGATGTCAAGACTCACAGATGTTAAGACAGGTGAGATAAAGAGTAATAAATATGATGTGGCAAAGAGATTTGCCAAGGATAACAATATTGTGGTTGTGTTAAAGGATTCCAGAACAGTAGTGTCAGATGGTGGGGTTCAAGCATATATTAATACTACCGGCAATAATGGAATGGCCACAGGTGGTTCGGGAGATGTGCTTGCAGGTATTATCGGAGGTCTCTGTGGTCAAAATATGAAGGAATTCGATGCTGCCAAATTGGGCGTTTGCCTGCATGGTTTGGCAGGTCAGGAAGCAGCTATTAGAAGAGGAAGATATAGTATGATAGCAAGCGATATCGTAAGAGGTATCACAGCAGTTCTAAAGAGCGATTACTATGTAGGATAGGAAGGAAATATGTCAGTTAGAAAGCCAGGATATAATAGAATATATGCCAGAATTAACATGGATAATCTTAGATTCAACATAGATAAGATGAAGTCCGGCATCAAGGATGATATGAAGGTTCTTGCAGTAGTAAAAGCAGATGCGTATGGTCATGGTGCTGTGGGTGTTTCTCAGAGAATCAGAGACATGGTTGACTACTTTGGAGTAGCTACAATCGATGAGGCTATGGAGCTTAGAAATGCAGGTATTACTGAGCCCATATTAATCATAGGTTACACTGATTCAGAGGATTTTCTAAAGCTTATAGACTATGATATAACTCAGGCAGTCTATGATGTATCAGAGTGCGAAAGATTGTCTCAGGTAGCTGTGGCTGCAGGAACTAAGATTAAAGTACATATTAAGGTTGACACTGGTATGGGGCGTATAGGTTTCCCTTGGGATGAAACAGGGATTGAACAGGCCTTAAAGCTTAAAACTATGCCCGGACTAGAGATAGAGGGTATATTTACCCACTACGCCAAGGCTGATGAGGCTGACAAGACATATTCTTTTATGCAGAAGGAACGTTTCTTAAGCTTTATCCAAGGTATGGAGGATGGCGGAGTAGCATTTGCCATAAAACACATAGATAACAGTGCCGGTACTATGGAGATAGATGATAATGAGTTCGATATGGTTCGTCTTGGAATAGTGACCTATGGCTTGTATCCATCCGAAGAGGTAGATAAGAATATAGAGATTAAGCCGGTTATGTCGCTTATATCACACGTGTCTCATGTAAAGACAGTTCAGGCGGGAACTGCGATAAGCTACGGTGGAACTTATGTTGCTGATTCGGATAGAAGAATAGCCACAGTGACAGTGGGATACGCAGATGGTTATCCTAGGGCTCAGTCAAATCTTGGAAGAGTCATAGTAAGAGGAGAATATGCATCTATAGTAGGCAGGGTTTGTATGGATCAGCTTATGATAGATGTCACAGATATACCGGAGGTTTCTGTTAAGGATGAGGTTATCCTTATAGGAGGAACAGGAGATAAATATATCTCAGTGGAGGAGGTAGCTCAGTATGCAAACAGCTTTAATTATGAGCTGGTGTGCCATATTGGACGAAGAGTACCTCATGTGTACAATGAAAATGGAGCAGACACTGTCTGCGTGAATTATTTGGTATAAAATGAGTATGTGTGAAGGCAGACACCACCTGCTAAATTTTCTTGGATGAGAAAGATATGTATATACCTATTGATTATTGGAAATACTTTCATTAGTTTGAAATAACAATAGGAGTGTGAATTAAGTGGTTATCAGACGAGGAGATATATATTATGCCGACCTGAGACCGGTAATTGGATCAGAACAGGGCGGTGTAAGACCAGTACTTATTATACAGAATGAAACAGGAAACAAACATAGCTCAACAGTAATTATAGCAGCTATAACAAGTCAGCTCCACAAGGCTAAACTGCCTACTCATGTGGAGCTTGATTCTAGGTATTGCGATATAGCTAAGGATTCTGTTATACTGTTGGAGCAGGTAAGAACTATAGATAAACAAAGACTTAAGGAAAAGGTTTGTCACTTGGATGATAAGATTATCAAGCGAGTGAATGAAGCCTTGCGTATAAGCCTTGAATTATAAAGAAATAAAGGAGAAGAAGAAACATGTCCCAGGGTGGTCCCAGTAGCCTAAAGAAACTATTTGGAAAAAAGATTAACGAGGAAACAGTAGAGGAAGAGATACTTTCTATGGTAGAGGAAGGTCATGAGCAGGGTATTATCGAAGAGTCAGAAGCAGAGATGATATCAAATATTATGGAGCTGTCTGACAAAAATGCCAGAGACATAATGACCAGCCGTCAAAAGATAATAGCTATGGAAAATACTCTTACAGTAGAAGAGGCTATACATTTTGTTATAGAGAATAATTATTCAAGATATCCTGTGTATGAGGAGGAACTGGATAATATCTTAGGTGTTGTACATCTGAGAGATTTAATTCAGGAATATGTGAAAAATCCTAATACCAAGATAACTCAGGTTATGGAGGAGCCAATATTTATACATCCAACCTTCAATATCAACAAGCTTTTGCAGAAGATGCAAAATGAGAAGATCCATATGTCGGTTGTGGTAGATGAATATGGTCAGACAGAGGGTATCGTCTGTATGGAGGATATCATCGAGGAAATAGTAGGAAACATCTTTGACGAGCATGACGAGGATGAAGAGGAGAACATTAAGAATATCGGTGAAAACGTGTACATAGTTGAAGGAGACACCACCTTAAATGAGCTTCACCACGAGATTGAGATAGAGTTTCCGGATGAGGACTTCGAGACAATCAATGGATTTATGCTCTACAAGCTTGGAAGAATGCCTAAGGAAGATGAGACAACAGAGATTATTTATCAGGGTTACAAATTTACCCCTGTTAAAATATGCGACAAGATGATAGCTCTTGTTCGTATGGAAAAAATAGATGAAGAAATAAATGAGGATAAGGAGTAACATAAGATGTCAGGACATTCAAAATTTGCCAATATTAAGCATAAGAAGGAAAAGAACGATGCTGCAAAGGGTAAGATATTTACCATCATCGGAAGAGAAATCGCAGTAGCTGTTAAAGAGGGTGGTTCAGACCCTGCCAACAACAGCAAGCTTCGTGATGTAATCGCTAAGGCTAAGGCAAACAATATGCCAAATGATACAATTGACAGAGGTATCAAGAAGGCAGCAGGAGACTTAGGCTCAGTAAACTACGTTGGAATTACCTACGAGGGATATGGCCCTAATGGAACTGCAATCATTGTAAATGCACTTACAGACAACAAGAACAGAACAGCTTCAAATGTTCGTAACGCTTTCACTAAGGGTGGTGGAAATGTAGGAACTACAGGCTGTGTATCATATATGTTTGACGAGAAGGGACAGATTATCATAGATAAGGAAGAGTGCTCTATGGATGCAGATGACCTTATGATGATCGCTCTTGATGCAGGTGCAGACGACTTCGTTGAGGAGGAGGATAGCTTTGAAATCCTTACAGCACCAGATGATTTTTCAGCAGTACGTGAGGCTCTCGAGGCAGAAAACATCCCTATGGTATCAGCTGAGGTAACTATGGTTCCACAGAACTACGTAGAGTTAACTAACGAAGATGATATCAAGAAGATGAATAAGATACTTGACTTACTCGATGAGGATGACGACGTGCAAAGCGTGTACCACAACTGGGATGAGTAAAAATTGTTCAAGCAAAAAGGTGTGCCAATGGTTCACCTTTTTTGCTTTTTTAATCTTCCTTTAATCTTCTCTTAATACGATTTACTTGTTTACCTTCAAATTATGTGATATATTATTCAAAGCAAATGTTTTATACATAAACATTTTACAGGGGGATAATCGATATGATGCCGATTTTGGTATTTTTCTTATTATGGTATGCGTTTATAGGACGTAATAATCCGAGAATATATAATAAGCTGGATGGTAAGATAGGAACTATAGTTTTCTGGCTGATAGCATTAACTGTGTTCCCTGCTTTTATACCTGGTGTGTTAGGAACTATGTTTGGACTTACTATCGCTGCCATAGTATTGCTGGCTGTATTTAGTCCTGTTATTGTTCCGGCAATATTTATAGGTAGAGCATTAGGGCTTGGTAAGAACAAGAAGGGAAAGACAGTTAAATATAATTCGGAAGAACGTAATATTTCAACAGGACTTACCAAATCAGTTCCAAAGAGAAGAAAGATTGTTAAGAGATTTAATAAGATATATGGTCTTAATCTTACTGATGATGAGATTAATAAGATAGTAGATGCTTCTTACATGTCCTTTGCCTGGGAGAAGGAGATTAAGGATATGGATGGTGATTACGATAATGTGTACGAGTGGTACAACAGTATGACCAATTGGCTTAGAGCTTATCTTAAGGCATTTCCGGTTCACACAGTATCTTCTGATTTTTCCAGACAGAAGGAGATAATTGTTGAAACCTTTGACCAGCTTCTTAAAGAGGTTGACCCATCATCGTATACATCCTTGGAGGAGTGTATTTATGACATAAACAATAAGTATTTTTGTGTGTTGGATGAGACAACATTTATGATGATGTATAGATTGCTTCAGGCATCCGGCAGATATCACAAATTACCTACATCTAATCTTATTAGACATGAATCGGATATAGATAGACTTAAGAAAAAGTATGATTCTACTGCAGATGCAGATGTTTATTCGAAGGTTACTGCCAGCGAGAATGCCAGCAATGATTTGATAAGAATGAGAAGAATGCAGTAAAAAAAAGAGCTATGACGCTTTGTCATAGCTCTTTTTTATTACTGTAAAGGAACTAAGTTAGAGCAATGTCTGTTGCCCTGTGTGTCCTCGAATATAAATATACCGTAGTAGTCTACCCCAGGGAACATTCCTCCCATTACAGTTGAGAATCCGTTTGATACCGGACTAGTATTGTAGTAGAGGGAAAGGTCTGCCCAATCCGCTTCGTTAAAGTTTGTCAAATCCTCATCTGATGTAAACTCATGTGTGAAGTAACCAAAGGCTACATTTTCAAATGAGTTTACGTCCACTTCATATCTTTCTGGGAATATCTCGTTTGCATCTCCGTATACCAGATTCGCTATAGGATATGCTCCCATAATAGTTCCTGTTGGATTAGATGGTGTTGTTTCCAATACGAAATATGTATAAACTGCATCTTCTCCCTGAAGGTCATCATTGTACAGGATACTGGATATTAGATAACGTGTGTAATCATCTGTCTTTTCCTGCTCTGTGTACATAATCTCTGACATCTGTCCTGTTGTGTCATCCTGGACATATATAATCTGTCCGTCAAATGGTGCTGTAACAGTTGTAGTGTCTTCGAATATTACCTGATTACTCATAGACACGAATACGTAGTCACCAGGATTTTGAGTATCCTCCCTAGAGATTACAAAATATGCATTTTGTACCTCGGATGCCTGCTCAGGAGTAAGCTCCATAGTGAAGGTCAAATCACCGTTATGGGTAGGAATCATAGTCTGTGGATCCCAGCTGGCTGTTGATATCTGAGTATTTGTCAGATAGCTTCTGAAATTTTCTATATAGGCACTGTAATTTGGTGCAAAGTCAAAGGTTTTGAACATTGGAACGTAATACTGTGAGTATTCCTTTGCGTTGTATGGATAATAGATGGAAACACCATACTCCTTTTTAACATTAGCATCCTGATATACTACCATGCTTGACACAGCAGACTTAAGAGCATTTGATTCATTAGGGTATTTAACTCCCATTCTGTCAGCCATATCGTACAGGTCAACACAGTCGTAGGAGTATTCGCCACTGTACATAGGAGCAATCTCCTTAGTGCTGGCACGAAGCTTAGCATACTCGTTGTAAGTGTCAACAGTAAGGTCATCCTTTGCCACTGCAAACATATCCTCAAGAGCCACTTCAACCTCGTCAGTCTGACTTAGGTCAAGGACTGAAAGAGTAATGTCGCTGTATGAGAAAGGAGATGCCTCAAACATAGCCTCTGTAGACTCTATATATTGATCTACGATTAATGTTCCTATGTCAACTCCTGTATCATCTTTATCAATCTCCCCTAGGAAAGCGTAATCCCATCCACAGCCAGGCTCCGGCTCCTGAGACGCTATAAGGTAGTTAGCATAAGGAGAGAGAGCATCTGCAACCTCTATGGTTGCCATAAGACAAGCATCAAAGCCTATCCATTCAAGCTTTTGATCTCCTGTGAATGGAGTGTCCTTCAATGCGTTGTTAAGCTCCATAAGTGATAAACAGTCATTTGTAAGCTCGTCGAAGCCGTATCCATTAAATGCACCACCGCCGTGATTCCACAGTATAAGTCCATACTGATCTGCAGGATATGATTCATAGCAGTAATTCATAAAATCACTTAGTGTGTCTGCATTTCCCATGTTTTTCTTGTCTTGGTGCTCAAGTAATACCAGTTCACCATCCTCAATCTTTAGAATTGAGTTGTGGTCATCTGATATATCAGGATTGTTCCAATCCTTTGTACCACCTGTGTATATGATAAAGTTTATGTTTTCGTCATCAAAGTTAGATGTGGTTATCTCATATATATCAGAGGTAGCAGCGTTGTATTCGCTTTCCAAATCAGAACCAACGATGTACATCATTATGGTTTTTGTTCCGTCCCCTGTGGCAATGTTGGTAGGTCCCTCTGTTGTTGTAGGCTCTGAGGTGTTAGACTCGGTAGTGCTTACAATTTGCTCGGTGGTGTTGTTGTCCGGGTCCTTATCCTTTTTGTCAGGCCATAATACAATCGCCAGGACAACTCCTAAAATCACTACTGCTGAGCTTATACCTGCGATTAAAGGCCATTTTTTCTTAGGCTTTGCTGTAGTAGTGTTGTAGCTTTGATAGGCGTATGCCTGTTGGTTGTAAAACTGATTGTTGTATCCAGCCTGACTTTGGTTGGCATAAGCCTGATTATTATATCCAGCCTGCTGGTTGTAGGCCTGGTTGTTATAGCTTGCCTGATTATTATATCCTGCTTGCTGGTTGTAGGCTTGGCTGTTATAGCTTGCCTGATTATTATATCCTGCCTGTCCGCTGTAGGCTTGATTGTTATAAAATTGTTGATTGTTGTAAGCTTGATTGCCATAGGCCTGATTGTTATATCCGGCTTGACCGCCATAGGCTTGATTGTTATAGCTTTGATTGTTGTAGCCTTGGTTAGTAGGCGCTTGGACTTTATACCAGCCGCAAACCGGACATACTCCGTTTTGCCCCAAGGTTCCACCACAATTTTCACAATACATAGCGAATCCTCCCTTATTTGCATATATTCGATATTCTAACATAATTCTTCATAATATGACACAGAAAAATACAAATTATAATGTTAAAAAAACAATATATATGTGATATATTTTACTTTGAGAGAATATTTATAATAATTAAGTCGAAATGATACATTTCAGATAATTTTCATGCTACTATGTTATGTATGAAAATGTATGTAAAATACATTACGAGGTGAAAAAGGATGAAAATAGTTATTCAAAGAGTTAAGGAAGCAAGCGTAGTAGTGGAGGGAAAGACTACAGGAAGCATTAACCAGGGACTTTTGGTATTGCTTGGCGTTGGAAACGAAGATACCAAGGAGATGGTAGACAAGTATGTTGACAAGCTTGTTAAACTGAGAATATTTGCTGATTCGGAAGGTAAAACAAATCTAAGTGTACAGGATGTAGGTGGAGAGATTCTTGTGGTGTCACAGTTTACATTGTATGCAGATTGTAAGAAAGGAAACAGACCTAGCTTTGTAAATGCTGGTTCGCCGGAGCTTGGCAATGAGCTGTATGAGTATTTCTGCCATAAGGTAAAGGAAAAAATGGGCTCGGTACAGGTTGGCGAATTTGGAGCAGATATGAAGGTAAGTCTTATTAACGACGGACCATTTACCATAGTTTGGGACAGTAGAGATTGGTAGGAGGATGAGAGAAAGCTTATGGAATATAAGAATATTAAGGAAATAGCAGACAAGATAAGAGAGAATGTGTCTAAGGTTATAGTGGGAAGAGAGGAGATTATCAATCTTATGTCAACCTCTATATTGGCTGGAGGACATATTCTGTTGGAGGATAATCCGGGAACAGGAAAAACTATGCTGGCTAAGGCTATGGCTAGGAGTATAGATGGGGATTTTAAAAGAGTACAGTTTACCCCGGACTTGATGCCATCAGATGTAACAGGTCTTAATGTTTACAGTCAAAAGACAGGCGAGTTTTCACTGGTTAAGGGTCCAGTGTTTACAAACATTCTTTTGGCTGACGAGATTAATAGAGGAACACCAAGAACTCAGAGTAGCTTACTTGAAGCTATGGAGGAGAGACAGGTTACAATCGATGGAGAAACCTATGGATTGAAAAGACCATTTATGGTTATTGCCACACAAAATCCTATTGAAACTACAGGAACATATCCTCTTCCGGAGGCTCAGCTGGATAGATTTGCCATGAAGCTTTCTATGGGCCAGTCATTAAAGGAGCAGGAGCTTGATATTATAAGTAGATTTATAGATGCAAACCCATTGGAGGAGATAGCTGCCGTATGCACCACAGAGGATATTGTGGAAGCTAGTCAGGCTGTGAAATCAGTGTTTGTACATGACTGTATTAGAGAATACATAGTTAACATAATATTAGAAACAAGAAATGTAGGAAAGAGTCCAAGTGGGTATGATGCAGGAGTTAGTACCCGTGGAACCTTAAGCCTGGTTAGGTGTGCACAGGCCTATGCAGCTATAATGGGTTCGGAATTTGTAGAGCCTGATCATGTAAAGGCAGTGGCACCATGGGTGCTTGGACATAGAATTGCCAGCTTCGGAGGAAAGCATCTTAGAAAGGGTAAAGAATTAATTCAGGATACTTTAGGAAGAGTTCAGGTTCCGGTAGAGAATTGGGAGAGATAAATGCAGCTTATAATAGCCATAACAATTGCAATTTTTATATTTATCTGGCAAAAGAGTATGTACAATAGAATGTGGGACGAACGATTAGGTCTTGACATACGTTTTAAAGATTCATATATCAATGCAGGAGAGCGCTCGTCTTTGATTGAGATTATCAACAATGGCAAGTTTCTTCCCCTGCCCGTTTTGCATGTGAAATTTTCGGTGGATAAAAGCTTTGTATTTGATAACCAGGACAATGTGTCTGTGACAGATTGTTATCATAGAAATGATGCCTTTTCCATAATGGGTGGTCAAAGAATCACCAGAAAGTTAGATTTTCAGGCAACCAAGCGCGGTGTGTTTTTCATAAGTGGAGTCACTTTGACTGCAAAGGATTTCTTTATGACTAAAACCTTTGCTAAGGTAATTGATTGTAACAGTAGAATGTATATTTTTCCTAGGAAGATAGACACACCGGAATTTGAAACCTATTTTAATACAGTTATGGGTGAGATAGAGGCAAAAAGAGGCTTGTTAGAGGATCCGTATACATTTAGAGGAATAAGAGATTATGATGTCAGTGACAATATGAGTAAGATTAATTGGAAGGCATCTGCGAAAAATGGACAGCTTATGGTTAATCAGTATGGCTATTCGTGGGAGCCTAGAATCAAAATTCTTTTGAATTTAGATACTAACCAGATGATTAGGGCAGATTATATTACGGAGCTTTCTATAGAGCTTGCCAGCTCTATTGCTATGGAGTTTTTAGATAAAAGAGTGTCTGTAGGTCTTGTTTCAAATGGATTGGATAATAAAAAACAGCCTTTGGGCGTGGTTGAAAGCGGAACAGCTGTGGAGCATATGCTGACTATAGACCGTTACTTGGCTTCCATAGCTGATAACCAAGAGATAGATGGATTTTTGGATATTGTTGACGGGCTTATCGATTCATACGACAGAGAAAGTACATATATAATTATTTCTTCATATCACAGAGAAAATCTTTTAGAGAAACTGGATTATTTACATGAAATGGGGATGGATTTTCATATGCTGGTACCTTACTTTGACGTACAGGGGCTAAGTAATCACAGAGATTATATGTATGCTTGGGAGGTGGAGCTGGATGAAATCTAGAATTGAGTTTTTTGGCAAGCTTTCCAGAATAGTATTTGAGATGCTGTTTGTGATGCTCCTGACCATCTTTTTTGAGAATGTTTTGTTAAAGCAGGAACCAGGGTGGATAAATAGGGCTATAGTGGTAGCGTTGTATATGCTTTCATTTGCGGTGAGAAACATTGCGAAAATAAGAGTTATTGCACTGATTGTTCATATTGTTCTTGGTGTAGCGATGTTCGTGCTTCCCGTAGATAATGTCAGCAGATGGATGTTTGTGGTGATTCTCTGGTATCTCATGTCTTCTTCTATGAAGTATATGGGACTGAGAGAGAAGTTAAAACCACTGGAGGACCCACCTTGGCCATCATTCTTTATTATTATAGTGCTGTATCTTTTTGGGCTATATAACAAGGGATATATCTTTGTGAATTCTACATACATTTACTCTTTGTTGATGATGATTACATATTATCTTATGACCTATTTTGACGGATTAAGAGCTTATATCAAATCAACTAAGGAAGTAGAGGAAAAACACCTGAAGAGGGTGATATCAAGAAATAATATCATAGTGTTTTGGATAGTAGTGTTACTGGTTGTAGGAATGGTTATAGGATGTATCTTAGATTATAGTAAAGTTGAAGCTGTTTTAAAAACCGTTGGCACGGAGCTACTTAGACTTGTTATGTCTGTTTTTATGATATTTGCTCTGCTTTTTGATAATGTAGTTAAGGAAAGCTCAAACGGTGCAAATGCCTTTGATGCTGATGCTTTAAATAGTATGAAGGGGCACGCCAAAACAGCTTTAGATTCTTCTATAATATTCCTGTATATTGCCTGTGGTATAATAGCTATAATAGTAATTAAAAATCTATTGAAGTTTGCTATAAAGCTTCTCTTTTCCAGAAATAAATATCAGGATGATATAGTTGAAGAGGCTGACAGTATCAGCTATGCCGTAGAAGAAGCCCCTAAAAAGAAAAAATTATTTAAAAGGTTAACGGATGAGGAGAAGTTAAGAAAAAAATACAAGACATACATAGAGGGCTATAAGTATGACATAAGATTATCCAACAGTAGAACCTGCAGGGATATCGCTGACGAGATAAAGACATGTGACTTGGGAGATGTATCAGAGGTAACGGATATTTACGCTAAAATTAGGTATGGAAATGCTGTTGCTGACAGACACACATTAAAGAGAGTTAACGCTTTGACAAGAAAGTAAAATCCGTTGAATATTAGAAGTCTTTGTGGTAAAATATATGTAATTATCTGGTCAGGAGGACAAAAGCATGAAGAAGGTTGCGTATATTGCATCGGAGTGTGTTCCATTTATTAAGACAGGCGGATTGGCAGACGTTGTAGGAACATTGCCAAGAATATTTGATAAGAAGGAATATGACGTTAGAGTTATAATCCCTAACTATATGTGCTTGCCGGCTAAGTTTAAGGAGAAGATGAGATATCTTACTCATTTTCATATGGATATAGGCTGGAAGCAGCAGTATGTAGGTGTTATGTACCTTGAGTATGAGGGTGTACCTGTATACTTTATTGACAACGAGTATTATTTTAATGGATTTAATATTTACGGAGATGTTAAGTGGGATATAGAGAAGTTCTGTTATTTCAGTAAGGCAGCACTTTCAATCCTTCCTAGTATCGGGTTCCAGCCTGATATAGTACACTGTCATGATTGGCAGGCGGGACTTGTGCCTGTATATCTTAAGACTTTATTTGCTGGAAATCCATTTTACAGTGGTATGAAGTCTATCATGACTATCCATAATCTTCAGTTCCAGGGTAAGTGGGATATAAAGACTATTCAGGAGTATTCAGGTCTTCCTGATTATCTCTTTACACCTGACAAGCTTGAGATGAACAAGGATGCGGCTATGCTTAAGGGTGGACTTGTATATGCAGATAAGATTACAACAGTTTCTAACACCTATGCATGGGAGATTCAGACACCTCAGTATGGCGAGGGCTTAGATGGTCTCTTAAGTGCTAGAAATCAGAGCCTCTGGGGCATAGTAAATGGTATTGATTACAATGATTACAATGCTGCTACAGACAAGAAGATATACAAGAATTATACCATTAAGAACTTCCGTAAGAATAAGGTTATGAACAAGACTGCTCTTCAGAGACAGCTTGGTCTTCCTGAGGATCCAAATGCTTACATGATTGGTATCATATCAAGACTTACTGACCAGAAGGGTCTTGATTTGGTAGATAGAATTATGAACAATATCTGTACTGATGGTACTCAGTTTGTTGTACTTGGTACAGGAGATAGAAGATACGAGGATATGTTTAAGTATTATCAGGGTATACATCCGGCTAAGGTATCTGCTAATATTTACTATTCAGATGACTTATCACATAAGATGTATGCTGCATGTGATGCTATGCTTGTACCTTCACGCTTTGAACCATGTGGACTTACACAGCTTATGGCTCTTCGCTACGGAACACTTCCTATAGTTAGAGAGACAGGTGGTCTTAAGGATACTGTTCAGCCTTATAATGAGTTTGAGGGTACAGGAACAGGCTTCTCCTTCGCAAACTATAGCGCACAGGAGCTTCTTAATACTATCAACTACTCCAAGAAGATATTCTTCGATTACAAGGAGAATTGGGAGAAGATGCAGGAGAGAGCTATGCAGCAGAATTATAGCTGGGCGGCATCTGCAGAAATCTACCAGAGATTATACGAGCAGGTATAAGATTAATATATATTCCTTAGGGGATATGAAAGAAACTATAAAGAGGAAGGTGGCTTTTTGCTACCTTTCTTTTTGCTTGTGACTTGAAGGTAATTAGTGTATATTATAGTTATTCTAAATAAGGGTTGAATAATATGGCGTTTGATGGTATTTTCGTCTCTGCCCTGGTTGCAGAGCTTTCAGATAAGTTAATAGGTGGAAGAATATATAAGATTTATCAGCCGGAGGTAGATGAAATCTGCTTGGTAGTTAAGAATAGAACTGATGAGGGGAATACTACTCATCGTTTAGTGATATCTGCAGATGCAGGAATACCTTTGATATATCTTACTGAGAAGGTAAAGGAGAACCCTATGGTGGCTCCTAACTTCTGTATGCTGTTAAGAAAGCATATCGGAAATGGACGAATAACAGATATATGTCAGCATGGCTTTGACCGTATAGTTGAGATAAGCTTAGAACACTTGGATGATATGGGAGATTTGTGTACCAAGAAGCTTATAATTGAGATAATGGGTAAGCATAGTAACATAATTTTCGTGGATTCAGATGGTATGATTGTTGATAGTATTAAGCACATATCTCATATGGTAAGCTCTGTTAGAGAGGTGCTTCCGGGCAGAAATTATGTATATCCGGTTTCAGGGGACAAGGTTAACCCTCTGGAGGTGGATGTGAATTATTTTATGAATCATATAATGGAAAAGCCTGAACCTGTGTCAAAGGTTTTATATACCTCTATGGAAGGTATATCTCCGGTGGCGGCAAATGAACTGTGTCACAGAGCCGGTATAGATGGTGGAGCAAGTACCAGTAGCCTTTCTATGTCAGACAGGGAGAGCTTGTACAGAGAATTCCACAGGCTGAAGCTAGATATAGAAGATAGGGTTTATAATAATTGTATAGCTTACAACGGTTTTGAGCCTAAGGAGTTTGGCGCCATTAGCCTTACATCATATGGACAGTATGTTCAGGGAGATATGCCAAGGTCAGAGGCTGTAGGTTTGAAAGCTTTTCAGTCTCCATCTCAGGTCATAGAGGAATATTACAGCAAGAAGACAGTAGTTAATAGAATTAAACAGCGCTCTATAGATTTGAGGAAGATAGTTTCTAATGCTATTGACAGGACAGCGAAGAAGTATGATTTGCAGCTTAGACAGCTGAAGGATACTGAAAAAAGGGATAAGTATAAGGTGTATGGGGAGCTGCTTACAACTTACGGATATAATGCAAAGCAGGGTGATAAAGAGCTTGTGTGCGAAAACTATTACACGGGTAAGGAGATAACTATACCTTTAGATTCGGATTTATCTCCTATGGATAATAGCAAAAAGTACTTTGCAAAATATAATAAATTAAAGAGAACCTACGAAGCTCTTGTGGAGCTTACTGTAGAATCTAAATCGGAGCTGGATTATCTTATGAGTGTGCAGAATTCTTTAGAAATTGCAGATTCCTTAGATGACTTAACTCAGATTAAGGCAGAGCTTGTAGAAAGTGGTTATATTCGCGGTAAGAGGGATAACGGAAAGGGTAAGAAGCAGGAAAAATCTAAGCCTCTGCACTACATTTCTGCTGATGGATATCATATTTTTGTAGGAAAAAATAATTATCAGAACGAGGAGCTGACCTTTAAAGTGGCAGCTGGAGATGATATGTGGTTTCATGCCAAAAATATGCCTGGCTCCCATGTTATAGTTAAGACTGAGGGGGAGACAGAGCTTCCGGACAGAACCTATGAAGAGGCAGCGAGGTTGGCTGCATATTATTCTGCCGGAAAGGGCAGTCCTAAGGTGGAGATAGATTATACGCTTAGAAGGAATCTTAAGAAGCCACCTAAGGCAAAACCAGGATTTGTTATATATCATACAAACTATTCTATGAATATTGAACCAAATATTCATGGAATAAAGGAATATGTCTAATAAAATCAAAGGAAATTAAACTGTTGGATTATGCAAATATATTTGCATTTTTACGGTGAATATACTATAATGTATTGGTTAAAGATTATATTTTAACAATATATTTTTCAAGGTGATTAAATTGATAAAAAGTATGACAGGCTTCGGAAGAAGCGAGATGGCAACTGAAGAGCGCAAGATAGTAGTAGAGATAAAGGCAGTTAACCACAGATACTGCGATATGAATGTTAAGCTTCCTAAGAAGTTTAATTATTTCGAGACCAGTATTAGAACCTTCCTTAAGGATTACATTCAAAGAGGAAAGGTGGATGTATTTATAACCTATGAGGATTATGCTGAGGGTAGAGTATCCCTCAAATATAATCGAGAGCTTGCTGCAGAATATATTAAGAATTTAAATAATATGGCTGAGGAGTTTTCGCTTCCAACTACTGACATAACACCAACTATAATTGGAAGATTCCCGGATGTTTTCTCTTTGGAGGAGCAAAGTGTTGACCAGGATGAGATTTGGGAGCACCTAAAGGGTGTTATTGCAGATGCTGCAACTAAGTTTGTGGAGTCGAGAATTGCAGAAGGTGAGAATCTTAAGACAGACCTTATTGCAAAGCTTGATGAGATGCTTAAGATTGTTGCGTTTATAGAGGAGAAGTCTCCGGAGATTATAGTTGATTATAAGGCAAGACTTATTGAGAGAGTTAACGAGCTTGCTGCAAATGCCCAGATTGACGAGCAAAGAATTGCCACAGAGGTAACTCTTTTTGCAGATAAGGTTTGTGTTGATGAAGAGATTGTCAGACTTAAGAGTCACATAGAGAGTACAAAGGCTATACTTATAGAGGGCGGTTCTGTTGGACGTAAGCTTGATTTTATAGCTCAGGAGATGAACAGAGAGGCAAACACTATACTTAGTAAAGCCAATTCACTTATTATCTCTGATATGGGAATTAACCTTAAGACTGAGATTGAAAAGGTTAGAGAGCAGATTCAGAACATAGAGTAATGTTGATATTTTGTGTATGCTATGAGAGGTAGATACATGGAAAAAGGATTTGAGATAAGCTGTAATGATATTATAGAAAAGCTTGAGGAAAAGTCCCCAAGGGCTTATGCCTGTGATTGGGACAACGTAGGGCTGTTGCTGGGAAGAAGAGATAAGAAGGTTAATCGTATTATGGTGGCATTAGATGCTACTATGGAGGTTGTTAAAACTGCCTGTGAAGAAGAGTGTGATATGCTTATAACCCATCATCCGCTAATCTTTTCTTCTGTAAAGAGAATAACGGATGACAATATTTTGGGGAAGAAACTTTTAATGTTGGCAGAGCATAGTATAAGTTATTACGCTATGCATACTAATTTTGATACAATGGGAAGCATGGCTGGTGCTGTGACTGATGTTTATTTAGGATTAGAGAGTAAGGCGCCTATAGAAAAATGCGATATACCTGAAGAAGGTATGGGAAGAATTGCGTATCTTCCACAGCCTATGACTGGTGATGAAGTATGTGAATATATTAAGGAACGTCTTGAATTGTCACAGGTTACATTTTATCCCGCTACTCCTGATGGAGAAGAGATTCCTAGCGATAAGAAGTTTCATAAAATTGCAGTTATGCCGGGATCTGGAAAGAGCTTTATAGATAATGTGGTTGATGCAGGCTGTGATTTGTATCTTACCGGAGATATGGGATATCACGAAGCTCAGAATGCTACAGAGTTAGGACTTAGTATAATAGATGCTACCCATGATGGTTTAGAGAAGGTGTTTGCCGGTTATATAGCCGAGTATTTAAAGGGGTGCTTACCACTTGAAGATATAGATGACGCTAATAAGGGACCTAATTTATGTAACATACCATATTTTGTAATTTTACAAAGAACAGATAATTAGTTTTTGATAGAAATAGATAGGAAGGTGACTATATGGAGAAGAAGGGTAATTTGATTGTTATATCAGGCTTTTCCGGAGCAGGAAAAGGAACTGTTGTTAAGAAGCTGGTAGAAAAGTACGGTTATAGTTTATCTGTATCAGCTACTACCAGAGCTCCACGTGAGGGAGAGGTAGATGGCAAGGACTATTATTTTAAGTCAGTGTCTGACTTCCAGAATCTTATAGATTATAATGGGTTTATAGAGTGGGCTATGTATGTAGAGAATTACTACGGCACACCTAGAAAGTTTGTAGAAGAAGAGATGGCGAAAGGGAATGACGTAATCCTTGAGATAGAGGTTCAGGGAGCTATAAATATTAAGAGTCAGTATCCTGATGCTATATTAATATTTATAACAGCTCCTGATGTTGCTACATTAAAGGATAGACTTGCAGGAAGAGGAACTGAGAGTGAAGAGGTTATCCTTAAGAGACTTAAGAGAGCCAAGGAGGAGTCAGAGGATATTGGCGAGTACGAGTATGTAGTTGTTAATGATGATTTAGACACCTGCGTTGATAGTGTTAATGCAATTATTGTTCGCAAGAAGTGCTTGCGTGAGAATAATATTGAGCTTATTGAAGAGCTACAAAAAGAATTAAGTGTGTATTAAAGAAGGGAGATAAATAAATGTTACATCCATCATATTCAGATTTAATGGCAGTTGTTAATAGTGAGGTTGAGCCAGGTGAGCAGCCGGTAGTTCAGAGTAGATACTCTATCGTTATGGCTACTTCAAAGAGAGCTAGACAGATTATTGGCAAGTTATCTGTTATTCAAAACAAGAACAAGAAGGAGCCAAAGAGACCTTTAACAGACAGGGAAGAGGAGTTTGCAAAATATTGCGAGAATAAGAAACCACTTTCTATGGCAGTATCAGAGCTTTATGAGGGTAAGGTTAAAATCGTAGGTGACGACGAGTAATACATAAGGGACTGGCATACAGTCCCTTTGTTGTAATTTAAGGTTAAATCTATATTAAACGGAGGTGGGCTATGAAACTATCACAGTTACTTGAAGGCCTTGACTATGAATTAATTCAGGGAGAGGCAGATATAGATATAAATAATATCCACAATGATTCTCGACAGGTTGGTCAGGGAGATTTGTTTTTCTGTATTGCCGGAGCGGTGTCGGATGGACATAGATTTGCTGCTGACGTAGTGTCAAAGGGTGCGTCAGCGTTAATAGTTGAAAAAGATGTAGAGCTTGAGACTGATGACGAGCAATCAGTGGCTGTAGTGAAGGTAAAGAGCACCAGATATGCTATGGGTGTTATAAGCTCAAAATACTATGGAGAACCGTCAAAGAAGCTTACTGTAATTGGAATAACAGGAACAAAGGGAAAGACAACCACAACATATATGATTAGAGAGATGCTGGTGGCATCAGGCATTGATACAGGGCTTATTGGAACCATAGAAATCATTGACGGAAAGCAGTCTATACCTGCTAAGAATACGACACCGGAATCTATATTGCTTCATAGATATTTAAAGGATATGGTGGATAATGGTATGAAGGCTGTAGTTATGGAGGTATCCTCTCAGGGCCTTATGCTGGACAGAGTTGCAGGAGTGGATTTTGATTATGGAATATTTACTAACCTATCCAAGGATCATATTGGACCAAATGAGCATTCAAGCTTCGAGGAATATATGATGTGGAAGAGTAAGCTGTTTCAGCTTTGCAGGGTTGGAATATTTAATATAGATGATAAGCACACAGCGGAAATAATGAAGACCTCAACCTGTCAGCAAATAACCTATAGTATAGAGGACGAAAGTGATTATCGTGGTTCAGAGCTTAAGCTTTATTCTAAGGAGGGTGTATTAGGTATAGAATATAAGCTTTCCGGAAAAATGGATGAGAACATCGTAGTTGATATGCCTGGTGAATTTACCGCTCACAATTCCCTAGCCGCTATAGCTGTTGCAGATAGCATGGGTGTGCCTGCTGACAGAATAAAGAGTATACTGGAAGATATAAAGGTAAGAGGGCGTGTAGAGCTTATTCCTATATCGGATGAGTTCACCATACTTATAGATTATGCTCATAATGCAATGGCATTAGAAAGCTTATATACAGCTATTAAGGCCTATGAGCCTAATCGGTTAGTGTCGCTCTTTGGATGTGGAGGCAATCGTTCAAGAGATAGAAGATTTGAGATGGGGCAGGTGTCCGGTGATATGGCAGACCTTACCATAATAACCAGTGATAATCCAAGAAATGAGGAACCTCTTGCGATTATTGAGGATATTAAAACAGGTATTTCTAAAACCGGAGGAGAATATGTTGCTATTGCTGATAGAAAAGAAGCAATACGCTATGCCATAATGAATGCCTGTGAGGGAGACGTTATTGTGCTTGCCGGAAAGGGGCATGAGGATTATCAGGAAATATGTGGGCAGAAGTACCATATGGATGAGAGAGATTTGATTAGAGAGATATTGGAGGAAGAGGATGTCACAAAAATATGCGGATATAATAATAGATATTTCGCATGAGGCTGTAGATAGAACCTATCAGTATATAATTCCGGAAGATTTGATAGATGTTGTGGAGATTGGTATGCAGGTTTCAGTTCCTTTTGGGAATGGAACGAGACAGCGAAAAGGATATGTGATTAATATTACTGATATACCAAGCTATGATGTGGATAAGCTAAAAAACATAGCGGGGATTCCTACGAAGAGCCTGGCTATAGAAGGAAAGCTAATTAAATTAGCTGCATGGATGAGAGAAAAATATGGTTCTACGATGATTAATGCATTAAAGACAGTGATGCCTGTGAAACAACAGGTTAGGAAGGTTGCTACCAGAGCTGCTGAAAGTGAGTATGTTATAGAGAAAGCACCGGTACAGCAGCTTTCTAATATGCAGCAGGCATTGGTTGATGAGTTTGAAGCAGATTATAATGCAAGGCAATATAATACCTATCTATTGCATGGAATTACAGGTAGTGGTAAGACAGAGGTTTATATTGAATGTATCAAAAAGGTTATATTAGATGGCAAACAGGCTATTGTGCTTATTCCTGAGATAGCTTTGACATATCAGAATGTGGCAAGATTTAAGCAGCATTTTGGAGATAGGGTTGCGGTAATAAACTCCAAGCAAAGCAAGGGTGAAAAGTACAGAGAATTTATGAAAGCCAAAGATGGTGAGATAGACGTGGTTATCGGTCCTCGTTCAGCTCTTTTTACGCCATGCAAGAACCTAGGGCTTATCATAATAGATGAGGAACATGATAATGCATACAAGAGCGAACAGGCACCTAGCTATCATGCCAGGGAAACCGCTATAGAGAGAGGCAGGTTAGAGGGAGCCAGTATTATATTGGGCTCAGCCACACCTACTATTGAAAGCTATTGTCAGGCGAAACTGGGAACCTATAGACTATGGGAGCTTAATGAAAGGCCGGAGGGAAGTGAGCTTTCTACAGTTTCTGTTGTAGATATGCGACAGGAACTTAGAATTGGTAATAGAACCATAATAAGTAAAGAGCTTCATGACTTAATAGAAGATAGACTTAATAAGAAAGAGCAGATAATGCTTTTTATAAACAGGAGAGGCTACAACACATTTGTGTCTTGCCGAGAATGTGGAGAGGTTGTTAAGTGTCCTAAATGTGATGTATCATTATCCCTACATGGAACAAGTCAGATGATGTGTCATTATTGTGGACACACAGAGACTAAGCCTTCGGCATGTCCTAAGTGCAAATCCAAGCTTATAGGAGGCTTTGGAACGGGAACAGAGAAGGTTGAGGAGGCAATTAACAATATGTTTCCTCAGGCTAGGACTATTAGAATGGATAAGGATACCACGGCAAAAAAGGGAGCCTATAGTCAGATATTAACAGACTTTCTAAATCATAAGGCTGATATAATGATAGGAACCCAGATGATTGTTAAGGGGCATGATTTTTCAAATGTAACACTGGTTGGTGTTATACTTGCAGATATGTCACTTTTTGCCAGTGATTATCGTTCCGGTGAGTTAACCTTTGACTTGCTTACTCAAGCGGCTGGAAGGGCAGGAAGAGGTGACAAGTCAGGGCATGTATTGATACAAACCTATCAGCCTGAGCATTATGCTATAATGTCAGCATCAAATCAGGATTATGCCGGATTCTACGATATGGAAATGGCATATAGACGTCTGCTAAAATATCCGCCGGTGCACAATCTTATGGTGGTGCTTATGGAGTCTGAGAAGGAAGATTTGGTTGTTCAGACATCTAAGAATATATTTGGGGATGTTAGTCAGTTGATAAAGGAAAAAGCTATGAAGTCAACAAGAGCAATTGGACCTAGCTATGCCACTATAAGTAGAATAAATAATGTTTATAGAAGACTGATATACATTAAGTCAGGGGACGAACATGAGCTTAAAGCTGTTAAGAATAAGCTTGAGGAGTATAGGTTAGAGGATGTAGGTATTACACTGGATGTTAATCCTGTTAGGATGTATTAGATAATAATAGAATTGAACGGAGGTAAATAATATGGCAATTAGAACTATTAGAGTAGATGGAGATGATATACTTAGAAAGGAATGCAAGCCTGTCACAGAGATGACTCCAAGAATCGCTACTTTAATTGATGATATGTATGACACTATGTATGATGCCAACGGAGTAGGTCTTGCGGCTCCTCAGGTTGGTGTATTGAAAAGAATAGTTGTTATAGATATATGCGATGGTGATGCGTATACATTGATTAATCCTGTGATTGTAGAGGAAAGTGGAGAGCAGGAGGGAGACGAGGGATGTCTTAGTCTTCCGGGATTGGTTGGAACTGTAGTAAGACCAAATCGTGTTGTATGTAAAGCTCTTGATGAGAATATGAACGAGATTACCGTTGTTGGTGAGGGTTTGCTTGCTAGAGCGATTTGCCATGAGCTTGATCATTTAGATGGAATACTTTATAAGGATAAAACCTTAGATGGTTTATATGCAGTAGATGCTCCACAGGAGGATTAGTATATGAAGGTTGTATATATGGGAACACCGGATTTCGCGGTGTATGCATTAGAGTCTATTGTTAATGCAGGACATGATGTGGCTGCGGTTATTACTCAGCCGGATAAGGCAAAGGGAAGAAGTAAGGCGCTGGTTCCAACTCCTGTTAAGGCAAAGGCTATGGAGTATAACATACCGGTGTATCAGCCGGAAAAGCTTCGTGACGAGGAAAATGTAAAATTACTTCAGGACATTCAGCCGGATATAATAGTTGTTGCTGCCTATGGACAGATACTTCCGGAATCAATACTTAATATACCACCATTAGGTTGTATAAACATCCATGCTTCGCTACTTCCAAAATACAGAGGTGCAGCTCCTATTGAATGGTCTATTATAGATGGTGAGACCAAGTCAGGAGTAACTACAATGTATATGGAGAAGGGCTTAGATACGGGAGATATGATAGAAAAGATTGAGGTTGACATAACACCTGAAGATACAGGAGCTACTCTTCATGATAAGCTTGCTGTAGAGGGTGCAAAGCTCATTATTTCAACTATGGATAAGCTTAAGTCCGGCGAGGCAACCAGAACAAAGCAGGATGACAGTATGAGTTGCTATGCCTCTATGCTTACAAAGGATATGGGCAACATTGACTTTTCTAAATCAGCTCAGGAGATAGAGAGGCTTATACGAGGTCTTAATCCTTGGCCATGTGCATATACAAAGATAGATGGCAAAAGTGTGAAAATATTTAAGGCACAGGTTTGCGATGTAGCAGAATCAGCAAAGCCTGGTGAGATTGTGGAAGTAACCAAGAAGACTTTTACCATAGCCTGTGGACAGGGTGGTCTTATAATTAAGAATCTGCAGCCGGAGGGCAAAAAGCCTATGGATACAGTGTCATACTTAAACGGAAATAAGCTGACAGTAGGAATGGTGGCAGGAGAGTAAGTTTATTAGGAGTAAGCTATGATAAATACCAGAGACATAGTTCTAAATATATTGATGGACATAGAGACAAATAAAACCTTCTCTAATCAGGCTATATCAAAGGCCTTATCTAAGAATCAGTTTGAAGATAAGAGAGATAGGGCGTTTATTACAAGACTGGCAGAGGGGGTTATGGAACAGCTTATTACCCTTGACTACACTATTAATCAGTTTTCTAAAACTAAGGTTAATAAGTGTAAGCCAATGATTAGATGTATTCTCAGAATGGGAGTATATCAGATACTATATATGGAATCAGTGCCGGATTCTGCGGCATGTAACGAGTCTGTAAAGCTTGCTAAGGCTCACGGTTTTGGCAGTTTGTCCGGATTTGTTAATGGTGTGCTTAGAAATATAGCCAGAAGCAAGGAAAGTATTCCTGAGCCATCTAATGATGAAAGCTCTGTCGAGTATTTATCTGTTAAGTATTCTATGCCTCAGTGGCTTTGTGATAAGTTGAAAAAGGATTATCCTGAGCAATATATTAAGATACTAGAGGGTTGCTTCTGGGATAGAGCAACAGCTATTAGAGTAAACGAAACAAAGATTTCAAGAGATGAACTTAAAAAAGAACTTGAGGAGGCTGGAATTACTGTAGAGTATGGTAATTATGATGAAAAGGCACTTCTTATAAGTGATTATGATTTTATAAAGAGAGTTCCGGGCTATAAGAAGGGATATTTTACTGTCCAGGATGAAAGCTCTATGCAGGCTGTAAGGGCAGCGGGCATAAAACCGGGTGATGTGGTTATAGATGTATGTGCCGCACCGGGAGGAAAAACCACTTGTGCAGCAGAATATTTAAATGGTATTGGCAAGCTTTATTCTATGGATGTATCAGAGGATAAACTTGAGCTTATAGAGGAGAATGTTGACAGATTAGGGTTTGATAATGTGGAAATTAGCTGTCAGGATGCTACTGAGCATATTGACGGTATGAGTGCGGATGTTGTAATTGCAGATTTGCCGTGCTCAGGCTTGGGAATTATCGGAAGAAAAAATGATATAAAATACAGATTAGAGGAAAAACAGCTAGAGGAGCTTTGCAGCTTGCAAAGGCGAATTCTTGATAATGTTCAATCCTATGTAAAGACTGAAGGTACATTGCTGTATAGTACATGTACCATTAATCCTGAGGAGAATCAGGGGAATGTGGCGTACTTTATGGAAAAACACAAGGATTTTAGATTAATCGAGGAAAGATTGTTTCTTCAAGGAGTAGATTCCTGTGATGGATTCTATTATGCGGTATTTAAGAGAGGATAATATAGATTATATGAATAACTTGGATATTAGGTCAATGTATTTAACTGAATTAGAGAGCTTTATGAAGGAGAAGGGATATCCTGCTTTTAGGGCAAAACAGGTGTATCAGTGGCTTCATGAAAAATATGTAGGTAGTTTAGATGAGATGACTAATATCCCTAAAAATCTAAAAGAAGATATCCAAGAGGCGGGCTTTGTATCTATTAGGGAGGAGCTTAGACAGGAATCATCAAAGGATGGGACCATCAAGTTTTTGTATAGAATGGATGATGGCCAGATGATAGAGACTGTTTTTATGAGGTATAGCTATGGAAATTCAATATGTATATCCTCACAGGCAGGATGTAGAATGGGATGTAAATTCTGTGCTTCCACTATAGGAGGTTTAATAAGAAATCTTACTGCTTCTGAGATGCTAGAACAGGTTTATATGACTATGCGTCTTACTGGGGAGAGAATTTCTAATATAGTTGTAATGGGTACCGGTGAGCCTCTCGACAACTATGATAATCTAATAAGATTTATCAGAATAATATCAGATGAAAAAGGCTACAACATTAGCCAGAGAAATATTACTGTATCGAGCTGTGGTATAGTTCCCAATATAAGAAGATTAGCAGACGAGGGTTTAACTATAACCTTTGCCTTATCACTTCATGGAACTACAGATGAGGAGAGAAAGGCTTTGATGCCTATAGCGCACCAGTACTCTCTTCAGGAAACTGTAGATTGCTGCAAGGAGTATTTTGAGAAAACTGGTAGAAGATTAACCTTTGAATACAGCCTTGTATCAGGGCAGAATGATAGTCCTGAGCATGCGATGCGACTGGCAAAGCTGCTTAAGGGTATAAACTGTCATGTGAATTTAATCCCTGTAAACCCTATAAATGAAAGAGATTTTAAGCCAGGTAATAGGGAATCAATTGAAAAATTCAAATTTATACTTGAAAAATATTCAATAAATGGTACTATTAGAAGGAGTGTGGGCAGCGATATAGACGCGGCCTGCGGACAGTTAAGAAGGAAACATAGGATTAACAGTCAGGAGGAAACTGATGCAGTCTAGTGGAATAACTGATACTGGTTCGAAGCGAAAGAATAACCAGGATAGTATATTTTTCAGTGATGAGCCAGTGGGTAGTCTTCCTAATTTGTATATTGTTGCAGATGGAATGGGAGGACACAGAGCAGGAGATAAGGCATCGAGAATGGCTATTGATATAACTGTGGAATTCATTAAAAAATCAACTATAGAGAATCCCATAGCTATACTGAAACGTGCTATGATATATGCAAACAATGAAATATATAAGTCAGCCAATAAGGATCCGGATCTTGTAGGTATGGGAACCACAATGGTGGCAGCAGTTGCCTTGGAGGGTAAGCTGTATGTGGCCAATGTAGGCGACAGTAGACTCTATGTTGTTAATAATGACATTAGACAGATTACTATGGATCATTCCCTGGTAGAGGAGATGATTCGTAGTGGCGAGCTTGAAAGGAAAAAAGGAAGGAATCATCCTGAGAAGAATATCATAACTAAAGCTATGGGTTCTAAGGATGAGGTTGTTCCTGACTTTTTTGAGATAGATATGGAGCCGGAGGACAAATATGTTCTTTGCTCAGACGGTTTATCCAATATGGTTGAGGATGACGAGATAAGAGATATAGTAGTGGATTATAGAGATATAAAGGAAGCTGCTAAAGCGTTGGTAGACAGGGCGAATTACTACGGAGGGTCAGATAATATATCAGTAGTAATAGTTACAAGATAGATTTATGAGAATACTTTCCGATAAGATTTGTCGGTGGATATAACAGAAAGGGTTGGAGTTATGTTAAAACCAGGAATGATATTATGTGATAGATATGAGATATTAGAGGTGGTTGGCGCCGGTGGTATGTCTATCGTATATAAGGCTAGATGTCACAGACTTAATAGAAATGTCGCTATTAAGGTGTTAAAGCCGGAGTTTGCCAGAGACCAGAATTTTGTAACTAAGTTTAGGGTTGAGGCTCAGGCTTCAGCAGGACTTACACATCCTAATATTGTAAATGTGTATGATGTGTATGATGATGAAGGCGTACATTTTATTGTTATGGAGCTGGTTGAGGGTATAACACTTAAGGATTATATTGCTCAGAATGGTCGTCTTCCTATGGATAGAGCTATTGATTTTGCACTTCAGATAGCTTCAGGACTTGAGGCTGCTCATGAGAGCCATGTTATACATAGGGACATTAAACCACAGAATATAATTGTCTCTAAGAATGGTAACCTGAAGGTTACAGATTTTGGTATAGCCAAGGCAGCATCTTCAAATACTCTTACATCAGGTGCTATGGGTTCTGTTCATTATATTTCTCCTGAGCAGGCTCGTGGTGGATATAGTGATGAGAGAAGTGATATATACTCACTTGGTATTACTATGTATGAGATGGTTACAGGTAGAGTTCCTTTTGAGGGAGATAACAATGTATCTGTGGCGCTTATGCATATTCAGAGTGATATGATACCACCTAGACAGTACTATCCTGATATTTATTCAAGCTTCGAGAAGGTAATTCTTAAGGCAACACAAAAGAAGCCTGAGAGAAGATACCTTACAGCAAGCGCGCTTATAGCAGATTTAAAGAGAGTTCAAACAAATCCGAATATTGATATAGTTGTAGCACCTACATCTATTACTAACAGTCCAACACAGGAGTGGAGTAAGGAGGATGTTCAGGCTATAAGAGCCGGAGTAGCGGCTGGTGCTGCAGCAGGAGCTATGAATCAGGGCATGAATTCTGGAATGAATCCTGGTATGGCAGGCTATGACCCATACGCAAATGGGCAGCTTAACACATTTAATCAGCCACTTCAAAATGAGATGGGTGAGATGACTCCGGTGGGAGGAATTACGCCTATTACAGTTGATCACGGTAGAATTAATCAGCTTATGAGTGATGATCCATTTGAGAATGCTTTCGAGCCTACAGAGCAGGAAGTTGCTAAGGCTAGACAGAGTGTTAAGATGATTCAGGATTATGACGATGACGATGA
>JAFTPO010000064.1 GCA_017463225.1 Lachnospiraceae bacterium
ACAATGAAAAAAGAATTAAAGAAAAACTTGGCTGGATGAGTCCTGTTGAATACAGGCAATCAGCCTTGGCTGCATAAAAATAGCGTAGCAGCCATTAAAACTGCTACGCTTAAGAAGTCTAACTTTTTGGGGTCACCTCAAAGCAATACCTGACCCTAGGTTATTTTTATTTTTTATAAAATTAATACAATATCCCATCATATTTTTGCAACAGCAAATCCACCACCAGACTATAGCTTATCATGCCCTCCTCAACTCCATTTAAGTTAAGGGTGGTCTCCGTAAACTCATCTGACATCGTCTCTACTGTATCTGTGGAAATAATAGCATCCTCTTCCACCTCTTCCCATGTCTCATCAGTTAAGAATGCATTGTCAACCCATACCTGCTCATCCACCATAGGCTGAGTTATGTAGTAGAAATAGTCTTCTCCTATGGCCTCAAAGTAAGCATTGTCTACATACACCAGCACACTTAGATAGCCTGAATATTTGAAGAAGTCCGAATCACTATTTATACAGGCTTCATATGCCAGGTAATTTGCCTCATCCTCGTATATATACCCATGAAGGTGACTGAGCTCGTGGCAATATACCGCTGGATAGTTAGCTATACACATATTTGCGTTGGCATTGGCTTCCATAGAAAATGGGAAATAATATCCTCCAATATATGCCTGACTCATAAGATCTGAGAAAAACATATCCTTAACATTAGGATAGTATCCCTTCAGCTTGGGGAATTCATCTGATATGCCCCTCATAGCCTTCTTAGCTTCCTCCTTCATATCACCGTCAAATACGATATTTCCATTCTCGTCTCTAGGCATAAGCTCCATATAGTAATTACACCTTTCAACTATATGATTCCTCAGAAGCTCCAGCTCCTCCACATTATATTCTCTGTAAGCAACCTTGGGATTAGCATCTATAGGTGTACAGTGATATAGTATAGTGCAATTGGAGGTCATCACTATGCACACCCCTACAAGGATTCCGACAAACACCCTATAAAATGCCTTAGTAAAGCTAACATACTTAGACTTCTTCCTAAGAAATATTAATGCTACAGCTATAACAACTGCTGCCAGTACCAAAATGATTCCAAGCACTATCATTACCTCTCCCACAGAGAATGGAAATAGGTTTGACAATCTACCGAATGTATTAACTATTAAGGGCGTTATATATAAAGTATGCCAATCACAAAAGCCTGGACTAAGCCAGGCTAAAATGTTTATCATAATCACAAGGATTATACCTATTCTAATGTACCATTTGTATATTCTATTCTTTACCATTCCAACAATAAGTACAAAGCTTACATGTATCTATTCCTACTGACTCAAGCATGTCGTCAAGTCTTTGGAATCTAAGAGATGTAAAGCCGAGTTTTTCTCTAATTTTCTCTACCATATTGTTATATTCTGCAGTTTCCGGATCACAGTACTTATCCAGTGTCTCCTGTGATACATTATCTCCTTCTAGCTCAGCTATTACTCTTCTTGAGATTAAATCCATCTCTGAGTTTGAGCGTGAGAAGTTAAGGTACTTACAGCCGTACATAATAGGTGGACAGGCAGGTCTGATGTGAACCTCCTTAGCACCCTTCTCATACAAGAATTCTGAGGTTTCTCTAAGCTGTGTTCCTCTAACAATTGAGTCATCGATAAGAAGCATTCTCTTGCCTCTAATTATATCCTCCACAGGTATAAGCTTCATCTTAGCTATAAGATTACGCTTACTCTGTATGGTTGGCATAAAGGATCTGGCCCATGCCGGTGTATATTTGATAAAAGGTCTGGTAAATGGCTTACCTGATGCATGTGAGTATCCTATAGCATGTGCAGTTCCTGAATCAGGCACACCTGCTACAATATCTATCTCCTCAGAATCTCTCTTAGCAAGCATCTCTCCACATCTGTAACGCATCTCCTCTACACTTACACCTTCGTAAGCTGATGATGGATATCCGTAATATACCCAGAGGAAGGTACATATCTTCATCTTATCTCCAGGAGCAACCAAGGTCTTGCAGGCATCCGGAGTAATAACAGCTATCTCTCCAGGACCAAGCTCCTTTTCCTTCTCATATCCAAGATTTACAAATGCGAAAAATTCAAAGCTGGCGCAATATGAGCCATCCTTCTTACCTATAACAATAGGTGTTTTGCCATATTTATCTCTGGCACAATAAACACCCTTTGGAGTAAGTATCAGCATAGATATGGAACCATCTATAACCTCCTGAGCATACTTTATACCATCGATAAAATTGTCCTTCTGATTAATAATAGCTGCCACCAGCTCTGTAGCATTAATCTCACCATTGGACATCTCAAAAAAATGCACTCTATCTTTTAATATCTTCTCGATAATCTCATCATCATTATTTATCTTACCTACTGTAGTAATAGCAAAGGATCCATGATGTGAGCGAACAAATATAGGCTGTGCCTCGAAATCTGATATGCATCCTATTCCATAATTTCCCTTCATGGAATTAGCTTCCTTAGTAAACTTTGTTCTAAATGGTGAATTCTCTATATTATGAATAGCTTTATCAAATCCATTTTCCTCACCATAAACCGCCATACCGGCACGTCTGGTACCAAGATGTGAGTGATAATCTGTTCCAAAAAATAAATCGAATACACAATCCTCTCTTGAGGCTACTCCAAAATATCCGCCCATGCTTATATCCTCCATAGCTTGCTGTGGCAAGCAAAACACTTTTTTCGCAAAATAGATTATAGCATAATATAAAAATAATTCAACCAAAATACCTATCATACATTGACGAAAAATGTCACAAAAACAATCCATTTATTTGCATAAACTTGTCTATTTTGGCAACCCTAATCATAAGCACAAAAATATGTGTTTAATATGGGAGGTATATTATGAGATTCTTAAACTACTTTGCCCTGACCATAACTATTGTAGGTGCTATCAACTGGGGTCTTATCGGTTTCTTTGACTTCAACCTTGTATCTGCATTATTTGGAGAGGGTACTGTATTCACCAGACTTATCTACGACCTTGTAGGCTTGTGTGGTTTATACCTTATATCATTTTACGGTCTTCTTGCAAAAAGAGACGCCTAGTAAAAAACGTTAAAAAGCTGACAGCTTTCACTATCAGCTTTTTACGTTTACATATTTGTTAAATCTTTAATTACCTCTGAGGCTATTATAAGTCCTGCCACAGATGGAACAAAGGCTGTAGAACCCGGTGTTCTCTCGTCTCCATCAATTGTCTTTGGCTTTATGGCCTCTTCCTTTGAATAAACTACCTTTAGACTATCTATGCCACGTTTTTTTAGTTCTCTACGCATTACCTTAGCCAGCGGACATACTGAAGTTTTATAGATATCCGCCACCTCAAACATAGCCGGATTAAGCTTGTTTCCTGCACCCATACAGCTTATTATAGGGACATTTTTCTCCTTTGCCTCACATACCAGAGAAAGCTTAGCTGTAACTGTATCCACAGCATCTACTACATAGGAATATTTACTAAAGTCAAACTGATCCTTGGTTTCTGGCAGATAAAAGCATGGTATAGCCTCCACCTTACACTCAGGATTTATATCAGCAATTCTTGCCTTCATAGCGTCTACCTTGTACTGTCCAACAGTGCTAAGTGTGGCTATAATTTGACGGTTAATATTACTTAAAGCAACCGTGTCACTGTCGATTAAATCTATGGCACCAACGCCACTTCTTGCCAAAGCTTCCACTACGTGTCCGCCCACGCCACCTATTCCAAATACTGCAACTCTGGACTTTGCAAGACTATCCATAGCTGCATCACCTATTAGATTTCTGGTTCTTACAAACTTTTCATCCATTTATCTATCCTCTATTATGTTAAACTTCCTTCCAGAGCCTCCACAATCTGCTGCTTATATGACAAAAACTCCGGTGTAAGATTGAAGGCCTTAGGCTTTTTACTTCCTTCTCTTATAACTATTTCATGAGTTATGGTTCCCGGCTTTCCGCTAAGCACATATATCCTATCTGACAGCATAATAGCCTCATCTATATCATGAGTTACAAAAAGTGTAGACAGCTTTATGTCCTTCATAATATCCATATACCAGCTGTGAAGCTGCGCCTTGGTAAGCATATCAAGAGCGGAAAATGGCTCATCTAATATGGCTACGCTTTCCGAGAAGAGATAGGTTCTAAGAAAGGCTGCCCTCTGCCTCATACCTCCTGAAAGAGCTGTCGGATACTTGTTCTCGTATCCCTCTAAGCCAAACTGCTTAAAGTAAGGCAATGCCTTTTGCCTGGCCTCCTTCTTTTTCATACCCTTTATGACCAGAGGCAATGCAACATTGTCAATTACTGACTTGTAGGGCAAAAGCATATCCTTCTGAAGCATATAGCTCACCTTACCCGTAACTCCTGTTATATCCACTCCGTCCAGAATAACCTGCCCTTGGTCAGCGGTCTGAAGCCCGGCGATAATATTAAAAAGAGTGGTTTTTCCTCCACCGCTTGTGCCAAGAAGAGATACTATTTCACCTTTTTTCAGCTCTATATTTATATTATCAATTATTTTATTTTGGTCAAATGCTTTTGAAACATTTTTTACAATTAATAATGACATAGCTTATCCTTTTATATGTTGATAGGTTTATTCAGGTAAATACTGATTGCTAAAGCCTGTGTTCTCAGGAATAGTTGTCTCTACCAATCCTTCCTCATTGAGCCAATTGTAGAACCCATTCCATCTGGCCGGGTCTATGTATCCCCAACGCAAAACCTCTGCCTTATACTCCTTAGATAGATATGCCTGACTGGCCTTAGCTAGCTCCACATCAATCTCAGGTGCGTATTTACACAGTATATCTGCAGCCTCATCAGGGTTATGGATGGCATATTCATAGCCCTTCTTAAGAGCATTTATAAAATCCTTTGCACAGTCAGGATTCTCTGCCAAAAAGTCGTTATTAGCTATGAGAACAGGACTATAGTAATCAAAAGCCGGATTGATATCCTTAAAGGCAAAGTAGTCTGTCTCCATATTCTCCAGCTCCATCTTCACTCCTGCCCATCCATAATATATCCATATGGAATCTGTAGCATCTGTCTTTAAAGCTGTAACCTCATCTGTAACTGTACTTGGAAGCAGCTCCACCTTAGAGAAATCTCCGCCATCAGCCTCAACTACATTTTCAAGAATAGCCAGCTCAATGGTTCCATTCCAAGTTGAGTAACGCTTCCCTTCCATACCACTTGGTCTGTCCATACCTTCACCCTTTACGGATATAATACCTGAGGTATTGTGCTGAACTAAAGCCGCAACAGCTGTTACCTTTAATGCATCATCACCAACAAGTGCAGGAGCCAATGTATCCTGGAAGGATACTCCAAATTCAGCATTTCCGGAAGCTACCAAAACCTCGGCTCCACCCTCCGGTGGCTGAACTACCTCTACGTTTATTCCTTCTTCTTCAAAATATCCCTTTTCAATAGCCACATATATTCCTGTGTGATTAGTATTAGGAGTCCAGTCTAAAACAACTGTAACCTGTCTTTGGCCTTCCTCCTTAGTTTCCTTGCCACAGCCCACCATGGCAAAGGTATTTATAAGCATAACCAGCACTAAAACAAGTGCCTTGATTCTTTTATTATTCATTTTATTTCCTCCAAATTCTATCTGTCTTCTTTAAGCCAAGGCATGGCTTTCCTGTGAAGAAGCTCAACCAGCTTCATAACTAATAAACTAACTATAGATATAAGGAAGATTACTGCAAACATCTTGTCAAAGGCGAATGCATTCTTAACTCTGGTCATATATACTCCCAGTCCCTGAAAGCCTCCAAGCCACTCAGATATAACCGCACCAACAACTGCATAGGAAGCAGATATCTTAAGACCTGCAAAAAACTGCCCCATAGCCCCCGGAAGCTTAATATGAATAAAAATCTGCAATTTACTTGCGCCCATAGCCTTCATAAGATTGATTTCATCTTTGTCAACAGATTTAAATCCCTCTAATAAACCTACTGCAATAGGGAAAAACGTTGTGACTACTATAAGTATAATCTTAGGTAGCATATCGTATCCAAACCACAAAACCAGAAGTGGTGCTATAGCCACAGTAGGAACAGTTTGAGTTAGTATGATAATAGGATGTAATGCCTTATCAAGCACCATACATGCATCCATCAACACAGCCACTATAAAGCCCAGCAACACACCGAAGGAAAGGCCTGCCACTGCCTCTATAAGAGTTACTTTAAGATGTAACATCAATGTAGGGAAATCATCTACAAAGGCTTTTACAACCTTTATAGGAGATGGCAGCATAAAGCTTTCCACCAAACCTAAGCTACAGACTAATTGCCAGATGATTATAAGAATAGCAATAGCCAATATTGACCATATTTTATTTGTGATGTTTAGTAACCTTTCTCTCAATGGTTAGTACCTCTCCCTCTGGTCTATAGCTAATCTTAACGTAAGCTGAAACCTCGCTGGCTCCGGCCTTAATCGCCACGTACTGACACTGCTTAATAACCTCCATAAGCTCATCATAGTCTCCCTCTATTGAGGTCTCACATGGTCCCACATAGTAGCTAAGGCCGGTACTTTTAATATAGTCGATAACCTCATCTACTATTCTGATTAACTCCTCATCGCTCTCACTTTTTGGTAGAACTTGAATAGCAACACTTGCATTCATAAAATCATATTGTATGGGGTGACAAGTCCCATACTCTCCTTTCTAATAAATTACTCTTGAAAGGATAATATGACGCAGGTTTATCTTACATCTGCGCGCGCATTTCATATTAAGACATAAGAAAAGCTCGGTCAAAAACCGAGCATAAAAAAACTTCTCACTAAAACAAAAAGTCAATTCCTACGCCGGCATTATCCGGATCAGGTTCACGGGTCCGCAGTGACAACACTCCATCTCAGCCGGCTGAATTACCAGCTCCCCTTTTAATTGTCATAGTTAATGTACATCACCAACCTTTATTTGTCAAATATTATTTTATCCTTTACATTTCTTTGGTTTTGATGTACATTGTCCTTTAGTTAATTTACACTTTAACATATTACAAAAAGGAGAAATAAGATGAAGAAGAGATTATTATTTTTAGCAGCAGTTGCCACACTCTCTCTTGGTCTTTGCGGATGTGAATCCAGGGAAGAAAAGGAGCAAAGAGAGAAATATGAGCAGTATCAGGAAAACTTGGAACAGATCCAAGAAAGTATGGATAATATGGAAGAAAACCATGAGTATTTAGAGTCCATATTAGGTAACACTACCGAAAGCAGCTCAGACGAATCTGACGAAGCCGTTGACGGTTCAGTAAACACAGTACCTGCTGAAAGAGGTCAGGTTGTAGATGGTGTATTTACAAATGAGGTTTTCAAGCTTTCCTTCCCTGTAGAAGATAGCTGGTATGTGTGTAACGATCAGGAGATTGCTCAAATCTTAGGTATTACAAGCACTTCTCTTGAGAACAACGAAGACCTCACACCAGAAATGTTTGAGGAGATTACTTCAGGTACTATATATGATGTAATATTCTACTTTGATGACATGCAGTCAAACGTTAACATCGGATATATCAATATGGAGAATATCGGACCTTACGCTTCTCTTCCAGATACAGACTATGCAGAGCTTACTAAGAACCAGCTTGAGAGTATGTCAGCTACTCAGTACACCATAAGTGATATTATGACTGAGACCTACGGTGGCAAGGAGTGGGCAGGCTTCGAGGCTTCAACAGACAAGGGCTTTGACCAGAAGATGGTTATGAGAAAAGAGAACGGTTATATGATTGTTATCACTGCAACCTACTTCCCAGAGGATGCAGATATGGCTCAGGCGTTCTTTGATTCATTTATTGAGATTCAGTAATATATAATTAATAAAAAATGGATTTGACAACATGATATGTTATCAAATCCATTTTTTTATTTTACAAGCTCTAAAATCTCTGACTTTGAGATAACGCCTACAGATTTCTTATATACTTCTCCATTCTTAAATACAACAAGGGTAGGTATACTCATAATCTTAAACTGTATGGCAAGGTCAGGATTTTCATCGATATTAATCTTACAAACCTTAATGTCTGTATTTTCCTCAGCAACATCCTCTACTATTGGTCCAAGCATCTGACATGGTCCACACCATGGTGCCCAGAAATCAACAAGCACCGGAATATCGCTTTTTAATACTTCGCTTTCGAAATTCTCATTACTCACAAATATAGCTGCCATATTCTTTACCTCCTTTTATAAGTATTCTCAAGTATGGATATTATACTCTCCAGTTAAGCCTTCCACAAGCCATGAAGATTACAATATTCGTAAACTGCTACAACCTCATCACCTTCATTAATAGTAAATGTAGCCTCAGGCTTATCATTTGGTGTAAGATTTACTCTCTGAATACCACCTGTAGTCTGAATATCAATCCACTGAATATAATGTTCAGGTGTCATAGGATGCTCTACACTACCCACCTTAACAGTAACAACATTACCATTTACCTCATAAACTGGCACATGCTTTTCTGCTGCTCCGTCAGTTGTTCCAGCCTTAAGCTCCATCATAGGCTGACCACAGCACATAATAGGAACTGCGGTTGCATTAATCTGCTCCACTAAGTTACCACATACGTTACACTTTAAAAATTTCTGTTCCATAATATTCCCCTTTCAAATCTTAGATTTATATAGCATTATTATTTTACCATATTATACCCCAAATTATAATACCAAATATAATCAACAAATAATTCTTAACTAAAAAAGAGTAGTCCATCAAAACTACTCTTTTTTAGTTTACATAATTATTTTCCCTTGCTTACAGCACTAAATACGCAGCAAAGTCCCGCATATAATACTCCTGCCACTGCCCAGATAATCCAAGTCATATCCCAAGCCTTTGTAATAAATGATACCCCAAGGAAAATTGCAGTTACTAAACACCAGTAAGCTCCTGACCAAGCTTCAGCCTTCTTATTTCCTCTCTTGGTTTTAACATCATAATCTCCCTGCTGTAATAACATCTGATAGCTGGAATAAATCATACCTGCTCTAACAAAACCATAACATGCTATAGCTATAAGAACAAGAAGTAAATCCACTAATAATACAAGAATAAAGCCATCTAGGTTAAGAGCTCCACCTACTATAAGTGGTATAATGCCAAATATACACATAAGGGTACTTCTCACCATAGTATCTCTAAAGGTTTCCTCATACTCTTCCTTCTTCTTCTCTACAATACCCTGAACACCGTATTGAAGTGCAAGCTTTTCCTTCTCCATATACTCATACTTATCAAGCTGCATACCATATCTTATAAAAAAGCTTACTGCAACTGCAATTATAGAAAGCAATATGGCAACACCTATACCACACAAGAAATCCTCTGAAGTAGTATCCTCCACACCTGCAAAGGAACATAGACCTCCGGCTAGGATAATAAAAATAGGTGATAACACACAAAGAGTTACTCCCAAAGCTATCTTCTTTGACACCCTTTCATACAAATCCATAAAGGCGTTAGCCTCTTCTATACTTACACTTTTCACAATTTCCGAATCAATATTTTCATCTAATGAAGCACTTGATTCTGAATATGAAATCTCCTCTATCTCATCCTTTAATAAGTAATCTGTACTAACCCCAAACAAATCACTAAGCTTAAGTATCTTATCCAAATCAGGAATAGATGCTCCTGACTCCCACTTAGATACTGATTGTCTGCTTATGCCAAGCTGATGAGCAAGCTCCTCCTGAGACATACCCTGCTGTTTTCTTAAATTCATAATCTTGTCTGCTAAAATCATAATTTTTCATCCTCCATATGCTATTTTACTACCTATGAATTTTTTGTTCAACTTTTTAATCAATTTTTGTCAAATAGATTAGCCGGCTCTATCTAACTTGGGTAAATCATAGCAAAAAAGGCAGTTGACAACTACCAAGTGCGCTTGGAAAAATGTCAACTGCCGGTTGCAAATCACCATATTCGGTTATTTTTTACCTTACCAATCTACTGTAATAACTAAAATACTCTTATTATCCACCTCTTCAGAAAAACCATTTTGAAAAGCATCATACTTCACATCTCCATCAGGATAAAGCTTATATTTTTCATTTCCAATTTGCTTTTCATCCTTAACATAGGTTTTGATAAGCTTAGTGAGCTGTTCTTTTTCATCGCTATTATCTATAAGAAAGCTACACATTTCAATATAATCTTCCACATTGTCTTTTCCCTTCTTCTGGAAGTTATAAATTTGAATATACTTTACTCTATTTCCCTCTACAACATACTGAATATCTATTCGGAAGCCTCCATTTTCATTTTCCAAGGTAAGCTGATGCCCCATCATAGGTTCATCCTTACCATCCATAGTATAATTAAACAACTGCACAAAGCCATACTCTTCCACAAAATAATCTCTCAGCTCATCTGCAGACATTGACTCTACAGCATCATACTGTTCTATATTCTTTGAAGGTTCTTCCTTCTTATTTTGCATATTAATCATCACTGCAGCACCACCACCTACAATCACCGTAGCCGCAACAGCTATAGCAATCTTAGCCTTAAGGGCAAGACCTGCCGTAGCTTTTACTACAGTTGTTCCAACTGCACCTGCTGTAGCTCCACCAGCGCCAGCCATACCACCTGCAACACCAGAAACGCCACTCATAGCGTAGCCCGCTCCCGCTGTAACCCCATTGGAAATTATTCCCATAATATTTGGGAATATATTTGGCACCTGCAATCCCACTGCCTCTGCAGCCAAAATACTGGCAAGGAAAGGTATTCCTGCTGATGCATGGAGTCTATAGTCATTTGCACCCTCATAATATAGGATTCCCTGTTTAAGCTTGCCTCTAGCCACGCTTAGTCTGTAGGTGACCGTTCCTGGGGGGCACTCCATAATCTCAGCAATTTCATTAATAGTCAAACCATTAAAATAGAACAGTATTACTGTCTTATACTGAATATCAGAGAGACAGCTTCTCATAATATCCATTATAATCTTTCTCTTTTCCTTATCTACTATGTAATCCTCTGGAAGAAATATCTCTCCAGGTTCTACAGGCATCTGAACAAAGTCCTCTGGATCCATAGGCATCGGAGTATTCTTTAGCAACTGGTTCTTACATCTATTTACAGCTATCTGATTAAGCCATGGCACAAACTTATCCTTATCCTGAAGCTGAGATACCTTATTATATGCAGTTATGTAAACCTCCTGCATCACATCCTGCGCATCCTGCTCGTTATTAAGAAAGCTTAGACATATAAAATATACTGTTCTGCTTGTCTCATTATAAAGTTTTTCAAAGGCTTTATTGTCGCCATTCTCCATAGCTTCAACTAGCTTTTTTATTTGCTTATCCTTCATGGTACACCTCTTATATTATTAATTCATCTTCGCTTTAAGGTAATCTATATGATTTTGCTGCTCCATTGAATTCCATACCTCTATATCATAGTATGATACACCACCAATTTCCATATTATGATAACCAAAATATGCCTCAGTAACATAAGCTGCAATTACATATTCATCAAATACCCATGTAACCTCATATTGGGTAACTGATTCATCTTCCTTGTAGTTATTAACTATTGCTTCAACAAGCTGTTCGTCTTCTAAACTCCATTGATCATAGCTCTCAGCTCCTGTATGAGCCAAAAATTCTACGTAATTTGGTGCTCCCCACAGGCTTACATAATAGTTTAGATAATCTTCCTCGTTTGTCTTACCATCCTCATTAGAATCAGGAATATCCGCCTCATTATAATAACCTATTCCACCATATCCAAAGGCTGAATCTGTGTAAAACCAACCATTATCAAAGCACTCCTTGTATGTGAGAGTTGTATCCCCTGCATTCTTTACACGTACTGCATCTATAGTAGGTACATAATCATATTTCTGTGCCTTTTGATCAGTTACACCAAAACTTAAATAACTTGCTTCATCTCCTGGCTCAAGTTCTCTCTGACACTTATCAGCCGCAAGGGCATCATCTAAAGAGGTATACACCACATCATCTACAACAAAATATGGGAATGCTTCAAATGTAGCTCTAGTAAGAGGATGTTGCATTACCACTTCATTTTCATCTACATCCTTTTTTATAAATTCTATTGCATCTGTAGGAGATGCAACTGTTGGAATACTTAAATCCTGTTCCATAATCCAGCGACGACCTGGGCCTTCTGCTGATATATCCTCATTATCATCCACAGTAGTAACGTCTACATCCACAACCTCTGTAGACTCTGTACTTGCTACCTCTGTGCTAATCTCTGTTTTCTTGCCCTCATCCTTCTTCTCTTCCTTGCCACAGGCTGTCATAGAAATCGCCATAGTAGCTACCAATAATACTGTTAAACCTTTTTTCTTCATCTTTTCTTTCTCCTTTTTCCACTTGTTATATTATAATTTGACACATAATAAATGTCCATATTTATGCGTCTTCATATATATAGACAAGGCCAATTTGAAAAATGTTGGGGTTTTTTGAATTTTTTTTGTTTTTTTCAAAAAATTTCCACCCTATCAATTTATGATAGAGTGGATACTTTATCTAAGCCATTCCATTTGCAGTTTTGTACTTCCAAAGCATCTCTGCGTGATTCTGCTCTTCAATCTGGATATCAGCTAAAAGCTTTCTAATCTTTGTATTGCCGAATACAAATACATCTGAATTATATTCTGTAGAAACAAGCTTCTCTGTACCAATACAATCTGTTGCTAAGAAGCAGTCTGACTTCTTATCCTCTGAATCTGTAGCAGCATCATAAGTAGGTGTTGGATTATAATTTGCGCCCTCTGAAGAGTTACAGTCAACATCAGGTACATTGCCATCTAATACCTGCTGAAGTGAGTTATAATGCTCCTGTTCCTTACTTGATAAGGTCTCAAATAATTTCTTAAGCTCAGGGTCCTTTGCCTGCTGTGCGTACTTACTGTACTTCTCAATACACGACTTCTCCTGAGTCTGAAGGTCCTGAATAACAGTGATTTCTTTTTCCTTTAATACCATATGGGTTATCTCCTTTTTATATTAGATTCTTTATACATAAAAATTATTAACTTATTATCCCTTGCTTATACAAACCCTTATAACAATTTTTAACTATATTTCCAACAAAAAAGGTCCAGTAGAATCTACTATCTACTGGACCATATTTTAATTATTATATTTTTGCTCTATCCAGGTCATTATAACCTTAACAATATATTCCTGCTGCCTATCACTTAGCTCTTTACCTTGAACAATTTTATGCCATTTTTCAAGACAACCTCTACAGCAGGTAGCAGTAGCATGTTGTGCCACAAAAACAGGATGACCCTTCATAGGTGTTTGTTTTCCATCATTGTGAGGATTTTCCGGTGCCAATCTCTTTGCTATGAAATCTATGGCATGGGACTCTATGGTATCCATACCTTTGTCTGATATGTAATCCCTATCACTTACACTAAGCTTAAATTTACTGCGAAACTTTGACTTGGATAATCTAAGAAACAAATCTGCAAACCATTGTTCTTCTGTAGGCTTCTCCATCACTTACACCATCCCTGCTAACACAACATATGCCACCAAATTGACGATTAGATATAAAGATGAGGTTGTGGAAAAATATTTGCCAGCCTCCTTATCCTTTACAAAGCTACTTAAGCAAAGACTAGGTATAGTCATCATATAAAGAGCAAGTCCAATAACCATAGGCTTTTCAAAAGCAAATGCTTTAGCCACAAATAATACTCCAGCAAGCATAACCCCCTGCACCACAAACCTTATAATCACTGTCTTTATACATACTCCTATATTTCCCTTTTCCAGCTTAAACTCATAGCCTACGCACAGGAGTATCATTGCACTAACAGGCGCTGTTACCATATCCTTTATGGACACATAAATCTGTCCAACATCTGTGGACACAAAGGAATTCATAATTCCAATTACTCCTACTAAAAGGCCTACCAAAAGGGCTACAAATATAGGTGAACTAAATGCATTCTTAGCTAGTTGCTTTCCACTAGGCTTTATGCCCTGGTCTGTCATAGTAAGCATACCAAAATATATACCAAAGGCAAATATTCCACAAGATACATCAATAAGTGCAATATTAGACATATTCTCCACGCCCATAAGACTTTGATACAAAGGATATGCCATCATACCACCCTCATATATGGTCATAAGATATGGGAAATATTTTCTATAAGGCTCTTTAACCAAACCCTTTAGGGTAAAGCCAGCCACAAAGCCTACAACCGCAACTATTAGCATGAGAAGTAAAACTACTACCACATTCTTATTATAGGTAGCTGTTGACACTGCATGAAATACGCACACAGGTAACGCAATAGTAGTTATAAACTTCTTGATATTGTCCACTCCAGCCTGACTTATAATCTGCCATTTATCGCAGGCCATACCAATTATTATCATCACCAAAACAGGTGCAACTATCATAAGTGTATCCAAATTTATTGTCTCCTTTTTGTTATAAAATCTGTTGTGAATTCCATTGTCTTTTTAAATATCACTAAACTACTTTTAGCATATTTTTCACACCATATCAACACAAATCATCACTTGATAAAATACATAGTAAAAGGGGACTTATCTTAAGTCCCCTTAATGCTTAATATAATAAAATTATCTGTTATTCCTCTACCTGCTTCTTAGATGCATAATACTCTTCGAAAAGCTTGTTAGCCGCATCGTATGTATCCTTGCTTATGCTTGGAAGCTCCTTGCCCCAGGTCTTAGTTGCCTGTCCGAAGCCCTTATCCATAGCCTTCTGCATCTTCTCCATCATCTCTACATTATCACCTGCAAGAGCTGATGCAAAATCAAACAATCTCTCTGATGTCTGCTTAACGCCCCAGTAGCCATCCTCTGAGATATCCTCCTGAGCCTTAGCCTTAGCTGCTGCATCTACAGTAACCTTGCCATCTGCAAACATTCTCCAGAACTCGTCGCTGTCAGTTGCCATACTAAATGACTTTGACTGTCCTGTTAGTGTCTTAGAAACTATATCAGTTAACTGTTGCTGTCTATATGCCTGATCAGCTTTAAGCTGTTCTACGATAGCTGCTCTATCTTCCTTAGACATCTTATTAATAGAATATGTAGCCTTCTTCTCTGGCTCTTCCGCAGACTTTACATATATAGCAGCTGCATTAGAGTCAACCGGTGCTACCTTCTTAACAGGAGTAACCTTACTGACACTATCAGCCTGCTTAGCAGATGATGTAAAAGTAGAATATATGGAATTGTTATTCAAATAATTGGATATGATATTCGCCATATACTTAACCTCCTGTGAACATAATTAGACAGTCGTCTACTATTAATATAATTTTAAACTATATGTCAAATATTGTCAATGAGAAAAAGCTTATTTTACCTACTAAAATCATATTTGCTGTTAATAGAGTTTCCATACACAGTCCCACTTGCATTATAACTACTGCCTATGCTCTCCACATTTGCTTTTGCATTATCAGATATTCTTGATGCTATAAACTCCAGCTTATTCACCAAATCACTATTATTACCAAAATGCTTTTTCAGAGTCTCGTAATCTACTTCTTTAAGCTTACTCATATCTACATCAGCTGTACCATCCTTACCAAAGGTTATTCCCAGTTTTTCCAATTCTTCTCTGGTTTCCTCCGGCGCTTCCATAAGCATCTTTCTATAAAAATCATTCATGGTATTTGATGTAGTACGAAGTGACTTCAGCGTTCTGTTATATCCATCAAACATTTTCTCTACACTATTATATATTTCCTTATTATCACCACTTACCTTTGCCTGTTCAAAGACACTTTTTTCTCCATCATCTAACAGCTTTTGTGTCAGCTTAGTGAGCTGTCCTGCTTCCTCTTCAAGCTTTTCATACCTTTCCAGCTTTTCAGAGTTAGTATTAATACTTCTGTTTCTGCTCAAGGCCTGATATAGAGGATTTCCCATGTTTTTGTTCTTCATATAATCAAGCAGTGTTGGTCGGTTGATATCAAGACCAGACCTTTTAGCTGATTGATTTAACATCTGCGTTGTGATTCTCATTACAATCCCTTCCTTCTATGTTTAGTATTAATATCGCCTATTTTATAAACATTTTCCATAGAACAAGAGTGAACAACCATTTTTAAGGTGTGAAATGTATTTCCTACATCATATTTAGTGTCATTCTCATGGAACGACCTTTCTCTATATCAGACCAGGTTGTCTCAACCACTTCCTCTGTAGGTATGCCACAAATTGTCTCTCCCAGCTTTTCTACCAAGCCGTTGTCAATCATATCCTGTATTGCTTGCTCTGCTGCCTGTCCTGACTGAAAACTAATCATACTCTCCATTCCATTAAATCCATTTTCACCGAAAAAGCCAAATGTGCTACCTTTAAACAGCGAAAAACCACTTATGTTAATATCTGTTCGTCCTTCTATTAAAATTTGCATAAACATAGCGTGACGGGCATGGCGCTCCTCCCACCAATCGTATTCATCCTCCTCGCTATTTTGCTTCTTATTTTTACTCACAACTTCTCCACCACAGGCAAGGACATTTGCAATCTCTCCATCCTCTCCTATTGCTATGGCCTGTGACATACCAGCTGTACAGCCTGGTAATATGGCTTCATTCCTAGCTATATCATAGGCCCACCAGCTCTCTATACGCTCCATAACCTGTCTGGCAAATTCCGGATCCTGTTCCATGCGTTCCTGAGCTTTTGGATGTATCATAACTGCCTTACTTGCTGGAGCTACAGCAAGATATCTCTGATTCTTCGGATTGGTACCTGTAGGTCTCCAATTTTCAATCATTGACACTGATTTATCATTTTCCTGAAATAATGCTTCAAAAGGATAATCATTCCTTGTACGCCAATCACTACTGGTTCCATCTCCAACATTATATACAAGTCCGGGATATTTTGCCTTTAACAATTCTTCCACAGATAATCCCTGTACACTAGATAACTGTTCTGCTTTCATAGTGCCTAAAACATTACTTTTCATATGTAACTGTTGCATCTCGTGAGCAGAATAAAATTTTACACCTAGTGGATTCGTATATTTCGCCCACTGCACCTTATCCTTATCAATATACATAGAATCACCTACGGTAACAGAGAAATCCGGAATCCCCTTATTGGTTCCATTCATAAACTCCATAAAACCTTCTATATCAAGAGTTCCATCAAGAAAATCCCTCCAAAAATTTTCATGAGCGGCAAATCGAAGATTCCAATCCCGCGGAAACTGATTTATAAAATCTATTACCTTGTTGTACTGCTTGTCGTTGTCAAATGGTATTGTCCACTCATAGCCTTCGGTCTGTCCTGCCTTTCTACAGAAAATTCCTTCCTCCGTATACCATGTTATGTAATGTATGTCATTATCATCCGGGTCAGCAGTTTCATACATACAGGTAGTGGATTCGGATGTTAATAAAGTACTTGCTTCTGGAATATCGTAATCAGGACCTATTATTTCATCTACTAAATGGTTACCGCTTAATGACTTCTCTAGCTTTTCTATAAATAATTTATAAAATTCCATTTCCTGTTCCATATATCTGGCTGTATTTTTACCTCGTTGGCTATCTAAACTAAGTGGATTTTCTAAATTATGCAATAGCTCCGTTGCAACACTCAACGCAGATTCTACCGATGTCCCAAATACATCAGTGTAATCCTCTATTCCATTATTTCTGTTCTCTACCTGCTTGACAAGAATTTGAGAAATATAATCCATTCTTCCGCCACCACTATATTCAAAATATCCACTTTCCTCTGCTGCCTCCGCAAAAGCCTGTCTAACCTCATTAGGTGCATTAGGTGCAAATTTTGAAAAATCTATGTCAGTTTCCTCTTTATTTATCTTATATGAATTAAAGAAATCAAATAAAGCCTTACATTCCTCTGCCTGATCAGGTATTTTCGCATCCTGATACGCCTTTATCATCTTCTCCATAATAGATGTCCAGTCAAATCTTTCATTTAGAAATGTCTCTTCCCCTGATAGACTTTTACAGTACCCTATGCTACTGGCATTACCTCCATACACCTCCAGCTGCTGATGAGAACCAAAGGTTCCTCCATCTGTAATACCCAGCTTATCTGTATAACTAAGTAGCGCAAACATCTCAAGCTGTGTGGCATTATTAGGATTTACTTTATTAACCTCCACATTGTAGATTGTCTTCTTACCACCAAGGTTAGATACTACTTGAACTATAGGATTGTCAGATGTTGAACTGTCACTAAGCAGGGCTCTCACGCCATATGTAATATTTTGTCCCTCCTCTGGAACCATAGTCAGTCCTAAGAATTCTCCTCTATCTTCTATATCACTAATGGTTACAGATGAACTATTGGTTTTATCCACACTGCTTGACGTAGTCATGGCTCTGTATAACTCCTGATAATCTGTAAAATCTCCTCTTTCACTGGAATAATAGTTTCCCTTTTCCGTGTAACCTTCAGTAACCAAATTTTCAAATTCTACACTACCTTTTTCAGCCTTATTCATCTGATAATAGGTGTAATACTTAACGCTCATACTAGTATTTATCTGCATAATTTCCTCCTTTCCGCAATCCATCTGTCAGTCAGGACTGCACCACTTCCCGAAAGGACCAAGTGGTATATTATAATATAAAAATAGCGCCTATTTTCTTGGTTCAATCCATTGAAAAATAGCGCTATCCTTAGCTTAGTTAATTATTTATTGTTTTATGTTTCTCATATATTGAGTGGCTGCTTTCAAAATCCATTTTGAATAATGTGGTATAATAGCTTATATTTTATATCGGCAATTACAAACCAATTGCTTAATCATGCTACAAAAACATCATACACTCACCGCTCCTCCATCCTTTGCATATCGCATATATGCCTTCACAAAATCCGGATATTTTTTTCTGGCCATAATAACGGAGTCCTCTCCTACCACATCGATTGTATCCACGCTGTAGGCTGTTATTTTTTCCATATTCACCAGATAACATCTGTGACTGCGGTAAAAATTATCTCCCAACTCATTTTCCCAATCATCCATCTTACCGTAGGTCTCTATATTTCCATCCCTCGTATGGAACACTACCTTTTTGTTGTTGCTTTCTATGTAATAGATATCTTTAATCAATACTTTTTTCTGCATTCCATTGTATCTTACAATCACATACTGTTTTTCCTGATTGTATCTGGCAAAAACTTCTTTTAAGGCACGTTTAAAAACTGTACTCATCTTTTTTTCGTCGATAGGCTTAACCAGATAGTGAAATGCATTTACATCAAATGCATCCTCCATATATTCCCTATACCCAGTCACAAATATAATAATGCTTTTTGACCTTTTGTTTTTCTCTCTAAGTCTAATCTGCTTCGCCACATCTATACCAGACATATTATCAAGCTCAATATCGATAATATGTATGTGGAAGCTATTCTTAGCCTCTAATAATTCCTCGCCGGTAGAAAACTGTGTTATCTCAATATTCTTTGAACAATTATTTAATATTCCTGCAATATCCTCTCTTACTGTCGCCTCGTTGTCACAGACTGAAATATGTATCATTAATTTCATTCCCTTCACCATGTATTAAGAGCTTATTATCCATCCCTATTATTTTATCGACAGCTTACAGGGTTTTATTATTTGCTATGGTGTGAAATGCAGATTTTGGGGAGTGAAATTATTACCAATTTTCGTGCGTTGCACCTGATTTGGTAATGAAATACTATATGTAATATACAGCAACCACAAATTATGCTAGAATAAAAATGAGGTGATATTTTGAACTACACTAAGAAACTTTTTAGAAAAAAAGATATATATAACCTAGAGAAAACTGATGAGCTTTTTGTAAAGGCGATGAAGGAAAATGCCTCATTCCAGTATAATAATTGCCAGGATTACAAGCGCATATTAGATGAATTTAGCTTTAATCCTGAAGCATTGGAAACTACTTCAGATTTAACCAGACTTCCATTTATTCCCACACTTTACTTTAAGCACCATCATCTACAAAGTGTACCAACTAATAAGCAGGTTATCAAAGCAACTTCTTCAGGTACCAGTGGCTCTATGTCCAAGATAGGCTTTGATTTGAAGAGTCTTCTTCGTGGTCTTGATATGGTTATTCAGGTGGGCAAATATCATAAGTTATGGTCCATAAAGCCTACTAACTATATCGTATTTGGCTACCAGCCTACTAAGACAAATAAAACAGCCGTAAGCAAAACCGCCTACGGATTTACACTTTTTGCTCCGGCCAAAAGCAGAACCTTTGCACTTGAGATGACCGATAACGGTTACAAGCTACTGTGGGATAAGGTGCTAAAGGCACTAGATAAATATTCAAAATCCAAGCTACCTATGCGAACCATTGGCTTCCCAGCCTATACATATTTCTTCTTAAGAGATTTAAAGGAAAAAGGTATCAGCTACAAGATGCCTAAGGGCAGTATGATTACCTTAGGTGGTGGCTGGAAGCAATTCTACGCAGAGAAGGTTGACAAGCAAGACTTCTACACCTTAGTTAAAGAAGTTTTAGATATAGATGAGGATCACATAGTAGAATTTTTCGGCGCGGTGGAGCATCCTATTCTATATACAGACTGCAAATGTCACCATTTTCACGTTCCTGTCTACAGTAGGATTATAATCCGTAATCCTGATGATTTTTCTCCTGTAGAGCATGGAAAAATTGGTCTGGTAAATCTCCTGTCACCTATGATACATAGTGCACCTTTACTTAGCGTAATGACAGATGACTTAGGCATTCTACATAAGGAAAAGTGCCCTTGTGGTGCCAGCTCGCCTTGGATTGAAATTATAGGCCGTGTGGGAGTCAGCGACATTGTTACCTGTGCCGCAGGAGCAGATGAATACTTAAAGAAGTGAAAGCATTTGATTTTTACACATAACCTTTTTGGAGGATTTTATGATTTTATATAATGGACAAATATTAGAAAATCATCGCCAGGATGAGTTAATTAAATCACTTAAAACCGATTTGTATAAGCCTATTGAAAGTGGAAGGACACTCTCCACAGACATTATTATTAATGCCTGCGACCAGCTGGCCACAAGGATTAAAAATGGAAATTATGACGATATAGTAAAACCATTTTTATCCTTGTTTAATATCAGCGAAAACCAATTCCAGGATATGGTGAGACTATTTACCAGAGAAGGTCTTGAATACAAGTGTTCCATAGAGCTTAGTGACGAAGAAAGAACTATCGATGGTAAAATACTTAGAAAGCGATATCCATTAGGTGTGCTGCTTCATATCGCTGCAGGAAATGTTGACATTCTCCCTGCCTATAGTGTTGTGGAAGGACTTCTAAGTGGTAATATCAATATATTAAAGCTTCCTATGGGAGACTCGGGACTATCAGTAAAGCTTCTTTATGAGTTAATTCAGATAGAGCCGGAATTATCAGATTACATATATGTATTCGACGTTCCATCAACAGAGACAGAAACGCTTACTAAGCTTGCAAAGCTATGTAACGGTGTTGTAGTTTGGGGTGGGGATGCAGCTGTTAAGGCCGCAAGAAATATGGTAGATGTTGATACCAAGATAATTGCCTGGGGACATAAGCTGTCCTTTGCCTATGCTGAAAATGATGCAAGCGATGAACAGCTTAAAGCCCTAGCTCAGTCAATATGTGATACAAATCAACTACTATGTTCTTCTTGTCAGGGAATATTTGTAGATACTGTTTCCAAGGATGAACAGCTTGAATTTGCAAATCGATTCTTTAAGATTCTACGGGAGGTAAACTCCTTATCCACTGCTGTGGACTACGGAATGAAGGCAAAGAATGCAATTAATATCTACAACGAAAAATTAGAAAAGCATACCACCGGTAACACCATATTAAGCAGTGATGGAATAAGTGTTATAGCTAAGGATGACTCATCTTTAGAACTATCCTATATGTACAGAAATGTGTGGGTAAAAAGACTTCCAATAGCCCAAATTCACACTCTAATCAAATACAAAAATCATCTTCAAACTGCTGCCGTCTTAACCACAGACACTTCAAAGCAAGAAGAAATATCCGAAAAGCTTGCCTTAGCAGGAGTTGTGCGAATCACCTCCGCCGGCAATATGAACCGTACCGTCTGTGGCGAAGCCCACGACGGAACCTACGCATTAAAAGAATACTCTCGTATCGTAGAAAGAGAGGCAAGTGTGGAGAAATAAATATTAGAAAGCATTAATCAACTATATACAAAGGGCTGTGCCAATACACTTCATTCCCACCGCGCCAGGGTAAAGCGTAGCTGACCGTTTTAGTGTCAGCGTAGCTTTAGCCCTAGGCAGGTGGGCCAAGAAAGTATATTTGCACAGCC
>JAFTPO010000065.1 GCA_017463225.1 Lachnospiraceae bacterium
AATGAAAAAAGAATTAAAGAAAAACTTGGCTGGATGAGTCCTGTTGAATACAGGCAATCAGCCTTGGCTGCATAAAAATAGCGTAGCAGCCATTAAAACTGCTACGCTTAAGAAGTCTAACTTTTTGGGGTCACCTCACTTTCAACCAGAGGTTTAATATCTTACAGTTGACACAGGACCTGAATGTGTTTATAATGAAGTTGCGAGATAAGCAGGACGGAGGGAAGATAACGGTATACTGTTTATATTCCTAGTTGTTTATGATTACTAATTGTATTTTTCGAAGTTTAAGATCGTGGGTTGATTGTAGACATTGAATATTAACCTGATGTTGAGGCTTATACGCACAAGTTTGCATATTAGAGATACCCAGCTTATGCTGGGTATCTCTTTTTTTCTTAAAAATTATGGGGGTGGGCTATTATGGACAACAATGATTACAAAAAGAAAAAAGAATTTCGTGAGAATTTAATTACTAATTGCGCAATAAAGCTTAAGTAAAGAAGCAGAGTATTATGATTTATTGAATAATTGGTCGAATTTGAAGATAAATGCGAAATTAATAAAAGATATTTTACACATTTCCCTTATATGAAATATAGGGGAAATTTTTTTATCCCCATTGCTAGCAAAAAAATAATAAACATAGGAGGACATATATTATGAACTACAACAATAACAACGTAACTATCAACAACAAGATTAATTCTAAGGAGGAGACATATATGAACAAGAATACTAAGTATACAGGTAAGGACGGAGATATGGAGTACGTAGATTACAGCGTGGCATTTATGAAGGCTATGGACCAGATGCCATTGCTTGAGCCGGAGAAGGAGCAGGAGCTTCTTAATACAGCCATTGCTATGGGTAAGGATTCTGCGGAGGGAATGGCGGCTGCCAGTGAGCTTGCAACTCACTACTACAAGCTTATTAAGTCAGTGGCTGGCAAGTTTCCTAAGTACTTCGACAATGATGTGGAGGATATGTGCTCTGAGGCTTATATTGAGCTCTGTGAGAAGGTGTTTCAGTATAACCCTGAGAAGGGTAGCTTCTACAACTATGCCAATCTCATAATTAGAAGACGTGTGACAGATTTTACTAACGGTGAGAACCGTGTGGTACGTCTGCCAAAGAACGCCACTAATGCTGTAGCTAAGGTTAGACAGGCACAGGACAAGCTTGCAAATCAGGGCGTAACAGCTTCTGATGAGGCCATAGCAGGTGAGCTTGGTACAAGTGTAAGCATTGTGAAGAAGCTTAGAGCTATCGACACAGATGTTAAGTCACTGGACGGCAGCTTTGAGAGTTCAGATGGTGAGACTTTTAGCTTCTATGAGGTTACAGAGGACGACAAATACACATCTGTACAGAATAGCTGCGTAAGAAATGACATTTTCGATGTATTGCACAAGGCTATCTTAGAGCTTGAACCAGAGGAGCAGCTGGTAATAGCGTTAAGATTTGGCTTTAAGGATGGAAAAGTACATACTTTAGAGTCCATAGGTAAGAGACTGGGTAAGAGCAGAGAGCGTGTTAGACAGATAGAGAATAAGGCACTGAAGAAGCTTGGAAACAAGCATAGTCTAAAGGGCCTTAGAGAAGGCTTAAGTGACGCAAATATGTGGTAAAGGAGGGATAAAGTAGCTGGGGCATCTATAGGGTGCCCCGGATTTATATATGCTTAGGAAAGCATTGACAAAATTCTACACAGATAATAAGCTGATATTATATTATAAACTTAGGAGTGTGTAAAATGATAGACCTTTTAGAAGGAGAAGAAAATAAAGAACTGATAAATTCCTGTATTATGCGTATGGAGTCACCTGAACTGGTAAATGCGTTGGAAAAGCTGGGAGAGGTGAGCCTAAGGGTAGAGGGAAAGGTTGAAGAGTCACATTTGGTAAACAAGCTTAGCTGGGAACAGGAATATGGTTGGTTAACTATATTAAGACATGGATGCGTAAGATATATTATCTCGAAAAAAAAGAAAGAAAAGTCTGATGAAGAGTACGATATGGTTCAGCGCAGGGCAAAGTCTTATCACGGTTTGCTTTTGACAGATGTAAGCTATAAGCTTATAGATGAAGCTGTTGCTGAGATTGATATGGATGTGGTCAATGGTTTTTTAGATTGTTATATGAGAGACAGGACTAAGTTTTTTGCCTTTGCCAGAGCCAATGTAGTTCCTATACTTGACGTGGCAAATAATAAGCAGTTACACATAATGAGCGATGAAAGAATTTTTTTCTCGAAATTTGCAAACGCAGCTACAGATATTAATCTTCTACAACAGGATCTGAAGCCTGGCACCAAAGTATCACTTGATTTAACTATAAGCTATGATGCTGATAGTGATGACCCATATGCACCATATGACATTTGTACTATCAGGAGTATAAATGTATATGATTTGAATGAGCCTTTGGTGGGCAGGGACGACTATAAGTATGAGGCTATAGAGTATGTGAATGCCATCAGGGAGAATCAGCTAAAGCTTTTAGAGGCAAATAAAAAGCATAAGGTTAACTGGGGGATGAATAAGGACTTGTTTTGGACAGACGAAGCCTTTAAGGTGGATGTTCCAGAAGAGTTTAACCGAAGTGATAAGGAGTATCAGGAATACTATGATAAGATGTACCATCTTAAGAATATATTTGGTCATGACGAGGAGCTATACAATCAGGTACTTCACAGCTTAAGAGTCAAGGATTTCTTTGAGTATGTAAATGGCTTCTTTAGGCTACCTAGAGAGATGGCTGTGGTATACCGTAAGCTTTATATTGTGGAGATGATAAGCATAGTTGAGGCTCTAATAAATACAGGAGTAAAAAACGCCCAAAATGCCTGCAAATGTCATCGAAAAGATATAGAGGTGGAAGAGAAGATTGTTGATGAGAACGGAAATGAGAAGCTTATAAAAAAGCAGGTGCCGTGCTATCAGGAATGTCGGTATTTCTTTCCGACTAAGGTATATGAGCCGGTAAAGAGAAACGCAACCCTAATTGATCACATAAGAAAAATGAAACAGTATGACAGACTTTGTTGCGATGATTTTTATAGTGGTTGGAATAGAAATACTTTTATATGGGAGCATTTTGCTGATGACTATAATTGTGGAAATTACGATTTTCTTGAGACGGTGTATCAGATTAGAAATCATATACATTTAGGATATGGAAGGTTAAAAAATACATCCGACTTAAGTGAGCAAGGAGCTGACAGGGACACCATAGACGTTGATGGTATGCTTGCAAATGATGATTATGTTAGAAGCTTAAGTGAAATCCTGCCTATGTTAGCAGAAGCTATAAGTAAGTATATGATTTGTGATACCTGTCATAAGGAGTATATGGAAAAGCTGGAAGAAGAGGAATTGGAGATTGAGAATGCAATGTGGGATTACTACGCAGCGGAATATGCTAAATTCCCAATCCCTTCGGATTTTAACGAGGATTAAACCAGCGGTTGAGTGAATTATTAAAACACCTTGAACTATAATTTATGTAGAGACATAAAGCTATAGTCAGGGTGTTTTTTGCGTATTATTTTTTGCAATACAGTATAATGCAAAAGCTACTATTTTCTAAGATAAGGAGGATATATTATGGATTACAGTGTGGATCAAATGTTAGAGAATTATGAGCACATATCTAAGGATAGCTGCAGAGAGAATTTAAAGGCTTTGGAAGACAAGCTTAGGGAGCTTAGCGATGAGGTGAGTGGTCTTAATACGTCCATCAGAGAATATGTATGTGATGACAAAGGCCGAGTTATGGAGGATAAGGTTGATAAGCTGGTGGAGGATATGATTCAGTGCTATCATAAGAAGAATCCTAGAAAGATCATTAATGCTGTCAATGTCAGATGGCTTCAGGTTTTCCTGTATCTTGGATTAACCACATATAAGCGGGGAGAGATAACACCCTACGAATTGTACAATGATTTATGTCAGAATGAAACCTTTGGAGATATCCTGAATATGGTTAAAAGCTTTGAATGTTATACTAATTTGCAGCAGCTTTTAGCTGATGAGCTAGATGATGATATAGACTGTGGAGGTGCCAAGGGGGTATGGGAGTTCTTCGACAGAAGCTATAGCATGCTTACAGGAAAAAGCGTGGCAGATCTTTATCCCGAGGAAAGAGATGCCATTATAGCACAGCGAATTGCGGAATATGAATATGAACAGGTATGTGATGGGGAGGATGAGGAAGCCGGTACATTTGTAGTCTGTGAGGATACTGTGGACTACGGAAGTGAAGAGGAGTATGAGGATGATGATATAGATGACATTTATGACCCTGAATATATGGCTTTTGAGAAGCAGATATTGCAGGAGGCTATGATTAAGGAAGCGGAATATCGGGACCATCAGCTTGCTGAGAACTGGAATAATTGGAATAATAGCTTGATAGACAGTCAGACTTTTGTAGACCGTTATCTGGAGTTTAGACAGCTTTTCTTCCAGACCTCAGTATCGTATGATGTCATTAGGGAATGCATGGCAGAGTATCTGTGCAGTCAGGGTAAGTGCCTACTGGGAGATGGAATCAGAATGCATCTTCTCATAGAGGATTTAGATTCGCTGATAAGCTCCTATAGCGACAAATAAAACAAATAAGCCTGATATACTTGGTATTTCATCTCTGATGTGAGTGAAACTTAGTATATCAGGCTTATTTTGTTTATATGATTCTCGGATTAATCAACCTGAGGTGCCTTATAATTATCTGTAATAGTTCCTGTCTTCTTGTACTCTGCGATACGAGACTGAATTCTTTCGGTCTGGTCGATAAGTCCGCTGATAGATGCGTTGTGATTTAAGTGGTCGATAAGAATAGCTATATACTTGCTCATATCTGCTGACTTATACCATGGACGGCTAAATAATTCAGGATCCTGGTAAGTAAGGTTAGTAGTGATAACCTTCTCGATGATGCCCTCCTCATGAGCCTTGTCAAATATCTCAAGACCTGCAGTGAAAAGTCCGAAGGTTGCAAGTGCGTAAACACGATTAGCCTTTCTAGCCTTAAGCTGCTTAGCAACATCAAGCATACTTTCACCGGATGCAATCATATCGTCCATAATGATAACATCCTTGCCCTCTACGTCATCACCTAAGAACTCGTGAGCAACGATAGGGTTCTTACCATTTACGATGGTTGTATAATCTCTTCTCTTGTAGAACATACCTACATCTACACCTAAGTGGTTAGCGAAGTAGATAGCCCTGTTCATAGCACCCTCATCAGGACTTATAACCATCATGTGGTCACTGTCAAGCTTAAGGTCCGGAGTACTCTTGAGAAGAGTCTTAATAAACTGATATGTAGGCATAATATTTTCGAAGCCACTGTATGGAATAGCATTCTGTACACGTGGGTCATGGGCGTCGAAGGTAATGATATTATCTATGCCAAGAGATACAAGCTCCTGAAGTGCTATAGCACAGTCAAGGGACTCACGGCCATTTCTCTTGTGCTGTCTGCTCTCATATAAGAAAGGCATGATAACTGTAATTCTGTTTGCCTTACCACCGATAGCAGCGATAACTCTCTTAAGGTCTGCGTAGTGGTCATCAGGTGACATCATATTTTCCTGACCACATATCTTATACTTGATGCTGTGGTTTACAACATCTACGAGAAGGTAAAGGTCAGTTCCTCTAACTGATTCTGCAAGAGTTCCCTTCGCCTCTCCTGAGCCAAAACGTGGGCAGCAGGACTTGATTATATAGGAATCCTTCTCATAGCCTGCAAAGGTAAGGTTGTCCTTGTGCTCGTTGTGTCTTTCAGCTCTCCAACGAGCTATGTAGCTGTCTACCTTTTCACCTATAGCAGTGATGCTCTGAAGTGGGATGATACCCAGCTTTCCAACAGGTATGTTAATAAGGTTGCTTGAATCTGGCATGATTTTTCCTCCATAGCGTTAAAATATTATTTAAATCTTTTTTGATATCTTATATTTTCTCCGTATATGTTAAATACGGTATAGCTTTCGATTACTCTAGACATTATTCGTTCTGAATATCTATCCTTCAAATCCTTTAGTCCTAAGTTTGTGGATATTACAGTGGATTTACCCTGTAGGTTCCGTTGATTGATAATCTCAAATAAATTGGATGTGACAAAGGAATTAGTAAGCTCTGTACCTAAGTCGTCGATTATCAACAATTCGCAATTATAAACATATTTGTACAAATCTGCAAGGCTCTTTTCCTGATTCATCAAATATGGTGATAAAACACACTGGAAAAGCTCGTTGGCTGAAAGATATAAAACCTGATGTCCCTTATCTAAGACTGCCTTAGCTATACAGTTGGTCAGGAAGGTTTTTCCCAGTCCAACCTCCCCATATATAAGGATGTTACCTCGGTGTGAGCTTTTCTCACTAAAGCTTTCTACAAAGTCCTTAGAGCGCTCCAAAACACTCATAATATTATCGTATGGGGAGAACTCCTGGTCCGGCTGCTTTTCCTTGCTGTAAAATCCGGTGTCGAAATTTGCGAAGTTTTCCTTCTCCCAGATATTATTAAGATTTGATTGGAGATAAAACTTGTTTATAAGCTTGTCCAAGAAACAGGAGCAGCGCTGTCCATCTACATATCCGGTGTCCTGACACAGCTTACAGGTGTATATTGGTTCCAAGTAATCTTCAGGGTATCCATTGTCCACCAAAATCTGCTTAATACGCTTTGCTCTTTCGTGATTAAGGGTTGATGTTTCCTCCGGAGTCTGGCTTAAGGTGTGGGAGCCACCCTCTAATCTGCTTAATATAGAGGCCACATAGCTTTTTGTAGTGGAAGTGGTCAGCTCATCTATCTCAGGAAATTTATTATATATTTCCTGGCGTCGTTGATGCTCTAAGCCTCGGTTGGTAAGACGTGTCTGCTCGTACTCAGCTATTATATTGTTTATGCTTACCTGCTCAAATATCATTTCTTGTTAACCTCTCTCAAAAGACGAAGCTCCATGTCATCTATGGACTTGTCCGATGTAGACTGCTTGAAATCATTAAAGCTGGTTATATTGCTACCGGATTTACCACCCTGAGCCATAGCCTTATCTCGGGCATATTTAGCTGCGTGAGCCTTCTGAAGAGCTTCAACATCCGCCATTGTCTTAACGTTGTTCTTGCTCCAGTCCTCCAGTATGCCATTTACATAATGAAGACTTACTCCTGCAGGCTTTGTGAGGATAGCAGACTGACAAGCCTTTTCTATAATATCCTCTGAGAAGCCTAAGTCATTAGTCCATGTATTTATAAGCTCTATCTCAGCCTGAGTAACAGTTCTGTCGCCTCTTATGCCTAAAGCCTTAAACACAGTGCCGGCCACATGGTTTGTCTGATATATCTGGTCCTGAGCCTCCTGCTTTGTCTTAATGCCATCCTTGTACCAGCCTATGGCTACGGACTCTAAATATCTAAAGTTGGTCTTGCCCTTTTCTACGCAGTACTCGACCAGATACTCGAATAAGTCAACTGAGAACTCAAGAGACTCGTATATGTACATAATAGTCTTAGTCTCATTTGGAGTTATAGGTCGACCAAATAAAGTTTCTGTAAGGTAAACCAGTGACTCAAAGTCAGAGTCTGACATAGCCTTGTTAATGTCATTAACAGAATATCTAGGCTTAGTTGGAAGGGATAGCTCAGTGTTAGGAACCAAAGCTGCTGTGGCAGGAGCTGTCTTAACAACAGGATCTTCTTTAGTGGCAGCATTAACTGTGTCATATCCCGGCTCTGTATCAACAGCCGGCTCAATCCTAAGAATTGAAACAGCGTCAGTATCCATTCTCATGTCTAAAGCAGGTGCGTGTAAAGGAAGTAACACAATCCCCCTTAAGTGTCCCTTTCCATCATAGTTAAGCTTTAGAACATCTCTACTAATCCAATATTTAATTGCACGACAGATGTCGTTTTCTGTGAGATTAAAATGATCCGCAATCCCTGCTACTGTTATGTTAGAGTTGGTGTTGAGAAGTCTTACAAGGTACAGATATACCTTGACGAACTCACCGTTAGCCTCTGTCATATAGTAGTCTATAAAGAAGTTGGAGATAGAGGAGTAGGTCTCACAATTTTCAGTAGAAATCGTAATAGTTTTCATACAAACTTAACCCCTTTTTTCTTATTAAAGAAATCGGAAATTTGCCCATAGTTAGAGCCTATTTCCCTAAGTGCAAAATGAATTATAACACGTCTTTTTTTAATTTCAACCGAACACTTTTTCTGTTTGCTCTTAGGTGAAAAATGTGGATATTGTGGATAATGTGGATAGCTTGTTACCATAATATTTTGCAACTAAATTATGGTTAGGAAAACCGTGGATTTTCATTTTTTTATGTAAACGAAAAAAATACAGGGCTATTCAGAATTTTGCTCTGATTAGCCCTGTGGATATTGTGGATAATTATTTTTTTAAGAGGGAATTTCCAACTATATCAACGTTTCCCGCCCCCATAGTTATCAACAAATCATTTTTTTTGCAATTTTTTTCGACAAATTTTTGTATTGACAAAAGGTCGCCGATGTGTATGGCATTACCACCCAGAGAATTAATCCTTTCGCACAGGTCCTTTGAGGAAACCATGCCGGTATCCTTCTCTCTGGCGGCGTAAATATCTGCCAAAAGAACATGGTCGCAGACTGCCAGTGCTTCTGCGAATTTATCCAGCAACGCGTAGGTTCTGGTATATGTGTGAGGCTGGAACGCAACCCATAGCTCACTATGTGGAGTGTTTGCAGTGGCCTTAATAGTAGCTGCAATCTCAGTAGGGTGATGAGCATAGTCATCGATTATTATGACACCATTATCAGTAGTTCCCTTGTACTCGTATCTTCTCTTAGCGCTGGTGCAGTTAAGCAAGCCGGTTTTTACACTGTTAAGGTCAAGACCTAAGAAGTCAGACACTGCTATAACTGACAGAGAGTTAACAACATTGTGAATTCCTGAGGAGTGAAGGGTTATGGTATCCACTTCATTTCCGTCTACAACCAGCGTATATGAAGGATGACCCTCACTGTCGAAGGTTATGTTCTTAGCCTGATATTTGTTGCCTTCATCTAAACCGAAGGTAACTATATTACAGCTAAGACCCTCAGTTATGTAATCTGTGTGCTCCATATCGCCATTTATGACAAGCAAACCATCCTTAGGAAGGATTTTGGCAAAGGTCTTAAAGGAATCCTTTATCTCATCTATACCACTGAAGAAGTCAAGGTGATCCTCGTCAACATTTAATATGATACTTATATAAGGATTAAACTCATGAAAGCTGTTGGTGTACTCGCAGGCCTCCGTAACAAAGTAGTCTGACTTGCCAACTCTTATGTTTCCACCGATGGCGTCAAGCATACCGCCTATGGATATGGTAGGGTCAGTGTCTGAAGCAAGAAGCACGTGACTCATCATAGCTGTAGTGGTAGTCTTTCCGTGGGTACCGCTTACTGCGATGCCGTATCGATAGTTTCTCATAATCTGTCCTAAAAGCTGGGCTCTGGTAAGCATAGGAATGCCCTTTGTCTTAACTGCCTGGTATTCCTCATTATCCTCTCTTATAGCTGCGGTATAGACAACCAGATCTATATCATCAGTTATGTTTGAAGCTACCTGACCTATATTTATCTTTACACCCATATTTGACAGTATGTCTGTTATGTCGCTTTCCTTCATATCTGAGCCTGATATCTTAAAGCCTTCACCTAAAAGAATCTCAGCCAGACCGCTCATGCTGATTCCGCCTATACCCATAAAGTACACGTGGCATGGGCTGTTAAAATCTATATTATACATAGTTTTCACCATCCTTTTTTATCTTATAGTAGTATAGCACAATTCATTGACAATACAACCACTTTGTGCGATTATTAGTGTAGTAAAATTTGCATAATTTTCCTATATTAATACATAAATTTACGGAGAGGCAAACAGTATATGAGTCAGGATTTTCTTACAGACAATTCAATTCCGGATGGAAATGGTACTATGATTGCAGACTATTATGACGTAGTGATAGTAGGTACCGGTGTGGCAGGCTTATTTGCAGCCCTTTCCATATCTCCGGATTTAAACATTTTGATGATATCCAAGGACAAGATAAAGAACAGTGATTCCTATCTTGCCCAGGGAGGAATATGTACTCTAAAGGAGCCGGCAGATTTTGACAGCTTCTTGGAAGATACTCTAAGAGCAGGTCGTTATGAGAACAAGGAGGACTCGGTAAGAGTTATGATAGAGAATTCTCCTATGATTATGGACAGGCTTATCGAGTATGGAGTGCAGTTCGACAAGGACAAGGATGGTGGCTTTGAATATACCCGTGAGGGCGCTCACTCCACCTACAGAATACTTCACCACAAGGACGTTACAGGCAAGGAGATAACCAACAAGCTCCTTAACAACGTTCGCGAGAGGTCAAATATCACTCTCTGCGAATTCACCAAGATGCTAGACCTTATAATTAAGGATAATACCTGCCATGGTGTGGTGGTTATGGATGGTATGAACGAGTGCCTTAAGGTGGTTTACGCCAAGGAGGTGGTTCTTGCCACAGGTGGTATAGGAGGACTATTCGCCCATTCCACAAACTTTAAGCACATAACCGGTGACAGCTTTGCTTTAGCTTTAAGACACAACATAAAGCTTGAAAATATAAACTATATTCAAATTCATCCAACCTCACTGTATGAGGTTAATGTGAACAGGAAGTTCTTAATCTCTGAGTCAGTAAGAGGTGAGGGAGGTATCCTTCTAAACAAGGACGGAGAGCGCTTCGTAGATGAGCTGCTTCCTAGAGATGTGGTTACTGAAGCCATCAGAAAGCAGATGGAGATAGACGGAAGACCTTACGTTATGCTTTCCATAAAGCATATGCCTAAGGATGAGATACTCAGAAGATTTCCTAATATATATAGACACTGCTTAGAGGTGGGCTACGACCTGTCTAAGGAGGATATTCCTGTAACCCCTGCCCAGCACTATCTGATGGGTGGAGTTAAGGCAGATACCTACGGAAGAACATCTGTGGACAGACTGTTTGCAGTTGGAGAGACTGCATGTAACGGTGTACACGGAGCCAACAGACTGGCCAGCAACTCCCTGTTAGAAAGCTTAGTATTTGCAGAGAGAGCAGGTTGGATAATCACTGAGGAGATAGGTCTGGTGGAGATTGAAACTCCAAGTGTGGACTTAGAAAAATACAAGGATATAGAGCGCTGGGACGATGAGAACAGACAGCTTATAATCGACGAAATTAAAAGAAGGGATATAGAATTCTATGATAAATGGTGTAACAACTAGAGTAAATATTGATACATATATTATGAATGCAATCAGAGAGGATATTACCTCTGAGGACGTAACTACAAATGCTATTATGCCGGAGCCACGCCAGGGTAAGGCGGACCTTATCTGTAAGGAGGACGGTATAATCTGCGGTCTTGAGGTGTTTAAGAGAACCTTTGAGCTTCTTGATGATACTGCAGTGTTCGAGGCTTACGTTAAGGATGGTGATGAGGTTAAGAAGGGTCAGCTTATGGGAGTTATAAAGGGCGACATCAAGGCTCTTTTATCCGGTGAGAGAACAGCTCTTAACTACCTTCAGAGAATGAGTGGAATCGCCACATATACTAAGATGTACGCTAAGGAGCTGGAGGGCAAAAAGACTAAGCTTCTTGACACTCGTAAGACAACTCCTAATATGCGTCCTTTCGAGAAGTACGCAGTAAAGGTTGGCGGTGGCACAAACCACAGATACAACTTATCAGACGGAGTACTTATAAAGGATAACCATATCGGCGCTGCAGGAAGTATCACAAAGGCAGTTGCTATGGCTAAGGAATATGCACCATTTGTCAGAAAGATTGAGGTTGAGGTTGAAACTCTAGAGCAGCTTGATGAGGCACTTGCAGCAGGGGCAGACATCATCATGCTTGACAACATGGATAACGACACCATGAGAGAGGCTGTAAGAAGAGTGGCAGGCAAGGCCGAGACTGAGTGTTCAGGAAACGTTACCGCAGAAAGACTTGCAGAGATAGCAGAGATAGGCGTGGATTACGTGTCATCAGGAGCTCTTACACACTCAGCTCCTATTATGGATATTAGTCTTAAGAATTTGGTGCCTGTGGAGTAGGGGTATCGTAGATAATATAAGAAATGCTAAGGTCGGGAGTATATTGATATGCTCCCGACCTTGTTGCTTAAGCGAACTATAGTATGTACCAAAAAATTCCCAAAAACTGTTAAATCATCCTATTTATCTGCAGATTTTGACAGACCTATTGAAATTAAAATAAAGGGTAATAAAATCAAAATGAGAAAATAAAAGGGAGGATACGATTGGTAGAGATAGGGGATTATGGGTTACAAGATAGATTACTACAAATTCATGAAGCTACAGCTAGCTATGGAGAATCTGATGCTCAGAATGCTGGAGGATATGGCTGTTTTGGCAGACGTAGAGAAATATATGAGAGGCTCTAATGCTATACAGTGTAAATCCATAGACGCCGTAAATTCATATGTAATGAATAAGCATATAGAGACAGCTATCCCGGCTATAGAAAGTGCGATAAGCAACTTCTACAAGGTAGAAAATTCATACTTCTTCGAGATGTACAACATAGATTACAAGTCAGGATCTATCATAGAGGAGGAGC